>JBGTEH010000672.1:0-10934 GCA_041747915.1 Ilumatobacteraceae bacterium | reverse complement strand
TGGGCGGCATTGCGCTTGCGATCGCCGCCGTCGTGCTCGACGAGCCCGAACGAATCTGGATGGCCGGCCTCGGCGCAGCGATCGCCCTGGTGACGATGTGGCTGATCTACACACTGAGCCGCGGCGGCATGGGCGACGGTGATGTACGCCTCGCCCCGCTGCTGGGTATGTTCCTCGGTTGGATCAATCCGGGCATCGTGCTGCCGGGGCTGTTCTTCGGTTTCTGCGCCGGCGCGGTCGTGGGTGTGGCGATGATGGCCGGCAATCGCGCTGGTCGTCGCACAGCCGTACCGTTCGGGCCGTTCCTGGCCCTCGGCACCATCGTGGCGATCTTCGTCGGTCAGCATTTCGTCGACATCGTCCTCGGTCGCTGACCCGCCGGTCAGATGGTGGCCTTGGTTCCGTTGAGCACGCCGTACATCGCCGACACGAGCGCGACCGCCACGAATCCGACGATGACGCCGACGATCACGATCATCAGCGGCTCGAACATGGTGGTGAACTTCTTGATCCGGCTCTCGAGCTCTCGGTCGAAGTAGATGCTCGCCACCGCCAATTGCTGGTCGAGCGTGCCGGTCTCTTCGCCGACCTTGAACATCTGCTTGGCCGCCCCGGGGAAGAGTTCGGTATCGATCAGGGGTTGAGAGAACCCCTGCCCTTCGAGCATCTTCGCCCGAGCAATTTCGAGGCGCTCCTTGTAGACGATGTTGCTCGTCGCGTCGGTGGTGGTCTTGAGACCGTCCGGCAACGGCACGCCCGCCGCGAGCATCGCCGACAGGATGCGGCAGAAGCGCTCGAGGATAGCGTAGTCGACGATGCCCTTGATCACCGGGAGCTTCAGCACCAGACGGTTGTTCCAGAGCTTGCCGGTCGGATGCTTGAACAGGAAGATCAACACAGCCGCAAAGAGCGCGAAGACCGCAGCCGTGATGAACCACAGGTCGGTGAAGAAACGCGAGACGAACAGCAGCATCCGGGTCGGCAAAGGAAGCTCGGCGTCGAGCTCCTCGAACAACGGTTTGAACTGCGGCAGCACGTAACCGGCCAGGATCAGCACGGTGATCATCGCCATGACCATGACCACCATCGGGTACGACAGCGCCGACACGACCTTCGCCCTCGTTTCGATCTCGCGTTCGAGATAGTCCGACAGGCTCTCCAGCGCGGTGTCGAGCTGACCGGTCAGTTCGGCTGACTGCAGGATGCCGACGTAGTAGTCGGGGAAGACCTCGGGGTGACCAGCGGCTGCGGCCGAGAACAGGCCACCGTTGCGCAGGTCGTCGACCAAGCCGCCGAGCGCTCGGCGCAGCGCGACATCCTCGGTCTCGTCGCCGATGGTCACGAGTGCGTCGGTGATCGGGATGCCAGCCTTGACAAAAACTGCGAGCTGACGCGTGAAGTGCATCAGGTGCTTCTTCTTGACCTTCTCTTTGGTCAGCTCGAAGTCCAACATCCCACGGCGTTCCTCGATCTTGGTCGGGAACAGATTCTGCTGAACCAGCAGCGCACGCGCGGAACCGATCGTGTCGGCCTTGGTCACCCCTTCGATGGGCGAGCCGGTGGCGTCGATGGCGTCGTAGGCGAACTTGGGCATGATCTCTGCTCCGTGTCTCGGGGGTCTCAGTGGGCAAACAGGGTTCGGACGACTTCGGGGATGGTCGTGACGTCGTCGTCGACCATCTGCATTGCTTCTCGGAGCATCGTGCGCATACCTTGAGCAACTGCCAGCCGACGAAGTTCTTCAGTGGTGGCCCAGCCGACGATCAGACGACGCACTTCGGGGGTGATTCGAAGCAGTTCGTAGACACCGATGCGGTCGCGGTAGCCGGTATTCGAGCAGTAGCTACAGCCCTTGCCATGGAAAAAGACGGTCTTGTCGCTGCCGCCGGAATGCTGGCGGAACACGGCGAGTTCCTCGGCGCCCGGCGTATACGGCTCCTTGCAGTTGTCGCACATCTTGCGCAACAGGCGCTGCGAGACGACGCCGACGATGGCCGAAGCGACGAGGAACGCCTCGATGCCCATGTCGAGCAGTCGGTGCAGCGCGGCGACGGCGTCGGTGCCGTGGAGTGACGACAACACGAAGTGACCGGTCAGCGCCGACTGGATCGCGATACGCGCAGTGTCGACGTCGCGGATCTCGCCGACCAGGATCGTGTCGGGGTCCTGTCTCAAGAGGGCCTTGAGGCCCGTGGCAAACGTGAGGCCGGCCTTGGCATTGGTCTGCACCTGGTTGATGCCGGGGAACACGTACTCCACCGGGTCCTCGACCGTGGTGACGTTCTTGCCGGTCGAGTTGATCTCGAGCAGCGTTGCGTACAGGGTGGTCGTCTTGCCGGCGCCCGTCGGGCCGGCACAGATCACCATGCCGAACGGCGCGTGGACCAGCTTCGAGTACGTCTTGTAGGTCTCCGCCGGCATGCCGAGTTGGCCGAGGCTGACCATCGACTTCGACTTGTCGAGCAGTCGCATCACGATCTTCTCGCCGAACACGGTCGCCACCGACGACACGCGAACGTCGATCGGCCGACCGTCGACCTTGGTCGAGAACTGGCCGTCCTGGGGTGCTCGCTTCTCGACGATGTTCATCTCCGACATGATCTTCAAGCGGCTGATCAACGCGTTGTGCGCCGACAGCGGCAACGAGAACGCCTCGATGAGGTGACCGTCGACGCGGAAGCGGATTCTCAAACGGTCGTCGAGTGGTTCGATGTGAATGTCGGAGCTGCGGTCGCGCAGTGCTTGGCCGACGATCTTGCCGACGAGTTGCACCACCGGCGCCTGGTCGTCGAGGTTGACCTCGGCGATGGTCTCGGCGGCTTGACGCTGGTCGTCTTCGGCTGCGAAAGCGGCGACGATGTGGTCGACATCGGCAGTCGAGCGGTACATCTGCTCGATGAACGAGGTGACGGTCTTCTCGTCCGACGCCTTCCATGCGAAGGTCTGGCCGGTCGCCGACTCGACCTGGCGGCGACGCGCCGGTGACGGGTCGGCGGCATACAACACGATCAGGCCGTTCTCCTCGGAGATCGGCATGACCTTGTGCGTGCGGGCGACCTCCTCGGGGAACCGTGTGACGATCTCCTCGTCGAGTTCCGCCAACGACACGTCGGCGACGGGGACCTGGCACACCGCTCCGACCGCGCTCGACAACTCCACGCGACCCACGCCGTGGCGGTTCAGCAGAGCGGTTCCGAGCTTCAGCAGATCACCATCGGCGTCGGCGAGCGCAACTGCGAGAACGTCGGCGCTGAGATGCCCAGCGCGCACCAGCGCTTCTCCGACAGCGACACACTCGTCGACGGCCTCACCCGATGGCGGTGGGTCGGCGAGTGCCGTTGCCGTGCGGCCTGCGGGTGCATCGTGGTCTTCAGGACGTTGTTTGCGGAGGGCCATCGTCGTGTCTTTCGGCTCAGTGCTGGGCGTTCACGGGGGGGCTGAACGGGACGGGTGCCGACAGCGGAGTCGACGGCGACGCGGTGGAGTCGGCGGGCGCGGCGTGGGACCGCTCAGACAGCGACTCCATCGCAGCAAGGGCGCGTCGTACAGCTTCGTCGGCCTCTTCGCCGTCGAGGTCGTCACCGCCGGAGCGGGCGTGATGGTCGTCGGCCATCGACGGTGGGAGCTGCCAGTTCTGTTCGATCTCGTCGCTGCGAACCCGAGGCGAGCCCGAGTCGACATCAGACCGGCGCACGAACTGGTTGGGGTCGAGGGCGATCAACGCCCGTTCGACCTCCTCGAGACGCTCGAGCTGCACCGCGGTCTCGACGTCGAGGTGCTGTTCTTGCACCTGGGTCTCGAGGTCGACGAGACGACCGACGGTCTTGTCGATCGTCGAGCCGACCGACTCCTGGAACCGCTCGGCTTCGATCCGCATGAGCTCGACCTCACCGGCGACGGAACCGAAACGATCCTTGAGGTCGTCGAGTGAATCAACGTCCACCGCGTCGAGCCGAGCTGCGAGTCCGTCGAGATTGCCGTTCATCTCGTCGAAACGACCATCGGTGCCGGCGATGCGGTCGCTCAACATGATCACGGACTCGTCGAGGCTGGCGCTCACCCGCCCGACGTACGCGTCGATGTCAGCGACCCGCTGGCCGAGGTTCTCGTCGATCCTCGCCTCCGCAGTCAGGATGCGCTCATTGATGCGGCTCTCGGCCTGGTCGACACGCGTCGCGACGACGTTGGCCACCTCGGCCTGCTGACGAGCGGCCTGAGCCGACACTTCGTCGAGCCGGGTCGCCAAGCCGGACAGCCGTCCGTCGATCTGCTCGCTCACGTGGGCCGCCACCTCGTCGATGCGGCCTTCGGTCGCCTCGGTGATTGCGTTGATGTGCTCCACGATCTGGCTCGCCTGGTCGTCGAAGCGACGCACCATCCGGTCGAGCGTGACGAGTTCTCTGTCGACACCATCCTGGCGGTGCTCCAACTGCCTCACGATCGGCGCGGCCGCAGACTCGACGGCCGCGACGAGACCCATGTTCGTCTCGTCGACGATGCGTCCGATGCGCGTCTCGACATCTTCCTGACGCCGCTTCGACGACGCCGCGAACTCGGTGAGGCGGATGTCGAGCGCACGATGGACCTCGTTCTGGAAGGCGGTCATCGTCGCCTGCGATCGCTCCACGGCGGGCAGCAGTGCGAGCACCTGCTGGTCCGTACGGGCCCGGGCAGCGCGTTCGGAGGTCACCTCGTCGCGCAGGCGTTGGATCTCGGCCGAGACGACCTCGTTGTACCGGGCCAGCTCGAGCTGCACGGCCGCCACGATGCTGGATCGGAGCGCATCGTTCTGATCGGTCATCATCTGGTCCTTCACGTCGGGGAGCCGCTGCATGGCGGTTCGGTTCGCAGGTCTTCTATCGGCACCGGCACTGGCGATCTTGAGACTTCGCTGAGACGGAATTGACACAATCCGAGCCGAGCGTTGTCGTCGCGCCGACGTAACGTCGGTGCCATGCGCGTGCATCTCGTCGACGGGACCTACGAGCTGTTCCGCCAGCACTTCGGCTCGGCCTCACGCCACGGCGACAGCGGCCCCGACGCTGCAGCGGCCGGTGTCGTCGCCTCGACGTTGGCGCTCGTGCACGACGGTGCCACTCACGTCGCGGTGGCGTCGGACCACACGATCGAGAGTTTCCGCAACGACCTGTGGGCCGGCTACAAGACCAGTGAGGGCATGGACCACGAGGTCCTCCGCCAGATTCCGGTCATGGAAAGGGCCCTGGCGGCCGCCGGGTTCACGGTGTGGCCAATGGTGGAGTACGAGGCCGACGACGCGCTCGGGGCGGCAGCAGCGGTGGCCGATCGCGACGAGCGCGTCGAGCAGGTGCTGATCGTGACGCCCGACAAGGACCTCGGCCAGTGCGTCCGCGGGACTCGGGTGGTGCAGTTCGATCGGCGTAAGCGTGAGATCATCGACGCCGACGGTGTGCGGGCGAAGTTCGGGGTGGGCCCCGAGTCGATCGCCGACTACCTCGGGCTGGTGGGTGATACGGCCGACGGCTTTCCCGGCCTTCCCGGGTGGGGAGCCAAGAGCGCCGGGCTGGTGCTCGGCCGCTACGTGCACATCGAGGACATTCCCGCTGCGGCCGGCCAGTGGGACGTCGCCGGGTTACGCGGAGCGGCCAAACTCTCGGCGACGCTGCAGGCACAGTTCGCCGACGCACTGCTGTTCCGCGAGATCGCCACCGTGGTGACCGACATCGATGTCGGCACCGTCGACGACTGGAGATGGGCGGGCGCGAGACCCGACTTCGCTGCGATGGCGATCGAGATCGACGCACCCGACCTCGTGGCGTTCGCCGATCGACTCGCGCCCTGAGCGGACTCGCTCGACACGCAAGTGCGCCGCCGAGTGAGGTGACGACCAGGTGATCTGCGGCACACAGACGATGCCGATGAAGGCTGCTACCTTCCGGTCCTGACCTGGTTCACGGGCGCCCATTGCACAGGACCCGGTCGTCACCTCACTCGGCGGCGGGCCTTCACCCTAGCGGCGCGTTCGATCACTCGCCAGCTAGCCTCCCACACGGTTCCGGCACAGTCAGGTAGCGCCGGGACGTTCGAGGAGGGGTGCGAGAGCGGCCGAATCGGCACGCTTGGAAAGCGTGTGAAGGGAAACCTTCCGTGGGTTCGAATCCCACCCCCTCCGCCATGGTGTCATCCGGTGCCGTTCCCCCGGGCCCACATCCGTCGGGTTTGACCGTCGCCGACGCGATGGGCCTCGCCCTCGCCGAGGCCCGTCTCGCGCTCGTCCACGACGACGTGCCCGTGGGGGCGATTGTCGTCTACGACGGGGCTGTGATCGCATCACGCCACAACGAACGCGAACTGCACAACGACCCAGTGGCCCACGCCGAGATCCTTGCGCTGCGCGATGCGGCCGCCCACCTCGGGCAGTGGCGTCTCGACGAGTGCACGTTGTACGTCACGCTCGAGCCGTGCCCGATGTGCGCCGGTGCGCTGGTCAATGCTCGCCTCGGGCAACTCGTCTACGGTGCCCACGACGCCAAGGCCGGCGCCGTGACCAGCGTGTTCGACATGCTCAGCGGTGAACGGCTCAACCACCGCGTCGAGGTCACGAGCGGTGTGCAATCCGACGTGTCGGCCGAACTGCTGCGGGCGTTCTTTCGGAGTCGCCGCACATCACCCTCGCCAACTGCTTCTCGTGAACCTGTGCGCGAATAGTTCCGCAACGAGTTCACGAGAACGCAGAAGTTGGTGGTGTAGTCAGTGATCCTTGCGGCGCAGGCTGCCGATCAACCGGCGCAGCGCCGATGTGCGTTCGTCGGCGACCGCTTCGGCATACTCGTCGGCGCCATCTGATGCCAGATCGTCGACGAGCGCATCCCCGGCGTCGGCCGCAGCGGCCTCCTGGGCGTACATCACTTCCGCCCGCATCGCCATGGTGGGCGGGGCGAAACCGACGGGGCTCGGCGCCACTGGTTCTGCGGGCTCGGGAACCTCGGCGAACGGGTCGAAGACGACCGTCATCGGGGTGATGACCGGCACTTCGCCCGACACCATCTCGATTGCGGCGATCGCACGACGGACCGCAGCCGCGACCTCGTCGGGCACCTCGTCGCCAGCCTCGTCGTCGTCGGACAACTCCAGTGCCGGCATCTCGAATCGCAACTCACCGGTCGCGGTCTCGGTGATCGGCGACACCTCGACCGTCGTCGAGTCGTTCGCCGTCTCGGTCGCCGAGTCCGTGACCTCGACGACCACTGGCTCGTCGTCGGAGTTCGGCCAGGTGACCTGGAAATCGCCGGGATCGTCGTCCCTGACAAGATCGACGATGGGTTCGAGGATCGAACCGTGGACGATGACCTCGGGGGACTCCTCGATCTCGGATGTCACAGCCATCTCGGTCGTGACAGCGATCTCGGCGGCATCATTGGCGTCGGAGATGTCGACCGCTAGCTCGGCGACCTCGGTCTCGGCGTACTCGGTCTCGGCGTACTCCATGATGTCGTCGACGTCGCCACCGAAGCTCTCGGCACCCTCGAATTCGATGGGTACATCGGTGAGATCGATGCCGCCGGGGCTCACGTCGCCGTAGCCGTACGAGTCGAACGTGAACACGTCGAACGCACTCGATGCTTCGAGCGGCGAGGTCGGATCTGCGAGCTCGTCCCATTCGATGATGAGCTCGTCACCGATCGCATCGGGCACCATACCCGTCGCCAGCGCAGCAGCGGACGGAGCAATGTGGCTGGTCGGCCCCGCCTGACGTCCGACGCCGTGCGGCTCGGCGCGGTTGGCGAACCAACGATGGATTCCGGACGGATGATGACGATATGCGGTCACCCGAACCGTGGTCACGGCGTGATTCGCGAGCTCCGTGACGAGATCCTCCGTTGCCGTCTCGGTCACGACCATCACGGCGTCCGCATCCACCGAGGGCTCACGCTCGAACAGACGACCGAGGTGTTCCACATCACCGACGCGCACCGTTCCGCGCTCGAGCTGGATCTGATCCACCACGCCCGCCTCGAGTAGCCGACGGGCGAGGGACAGATCCGAGGTCCGCTCCGCGTAGTAGACGACTCCGGTGTCGAGGTACACGAGCACCTCCGGATCGACCTCGAAGATGACCTCGCCGGTGAAGGCGCGGTCGCTCGCCTCGTCGAGTGTCATCCATCCTGGCTGCGGTCCGCTGACCGACAGCGACCCGGTCGACGTCTCCGTCGAGCCGGACTTGATTCCCGCGTTGTACACCATCAGGCCACCTCTACTTGTGTTGATTCGATTGACGCAAGGAGCGTCACGAGGATTTCGATCACGACCTCCCGGCCGGATTCGGGGTCGATCAGTTGGCACGGCACGACGGCCTCGCCGGCGAGCGCGCCGAGCGAGCGCGCCAGACGGCGCGCCAGAACTTCGTCATCGCATCGGTTCACTGCGATAACCGCCGGGACGCGCAGGTCTCGCAGGAGGGCGCGGAGTTCGACGCCGGCGTCGGCGTGAGTCTCGAACGCTTCCGCGTCGATCACGAACGCGACGACATCGACCTCGCCCTTCAAGATGTTGGTCATGAACCGGAAGCGCGCCTGTCCCGGGGTGCCGAACAATAGGAGCCGGATGTCGTCGTCGGTCAGGTGGTACGTCCCGAAGTCCATCGCCACCGTCGTGAGTGACTTGACGTCGGATTCGGCTCCGCTCGTCATCACATCGGTGGAGATCACGCGAGTCTGCGAGACCGACCGGATCATCGAGGTCTTTCCGGCCGCGAACGGGCCGGTGACGAGGATCTTGAACACCTGACTCACGTCACCGCTCCCGCCAGCATCGACGCTCGGCTTTGGACCGACGCACGGAGTTGGCGCTGATCGACGCGTGTCGACGCCAGAACAGCGAGCACTCGATGCGCACCGATCGGCCACACCAGCAGAAGGCCGGCGTCGTGGTCGATCACGAGTTGATGGAGATTGCTTCCACCGCCCATCGCAGCGAGTTGCTGGGCGAGGCCGACTGCCGCCGCCAGCATTGCGGCATGTGCCGGATCGTCGGCCATCGAACTACAGCGGGCGAGGCCGAACCCGTCGACCGACGCGAGCAGGGCGCCACCGACGCCGTCGACGCGCTGGACCAGTTCGTCGAGCACGTCGACCGTCGACAGCCCGTCGTTCGTCGATGGCGTTGGTGAGTGCGATGGCGACGATGACGGAGCGATCCAACCGGCTGGGGCAAGCGGGGGCGCAGGCGGCGCCGACTCGTTGGTGAACGAGTTCGTGAACGAGGACGACTCATCGACGACAGCCTTGACCTTTTCCATACAGAAGACGTATCGGCAGCGCGAACCCCTTCTTGAATGCTTTCTGTCTCGAATCCCGCCGGCTCAGCTCATTTCGCCAATCAGCGCTGTCCACGTATCGCTCAGCCAGGTCTGCCGCTTCGGGCCCTGCGACCCTGTCGGTGTCGGGGCCGGGTACAGCACCCACTCTGCCGGATTCAGGCCCGGGGGCGTATCGCAACCGCAATGATCACCGGTTGGCGCCGTACGCCTCAGCGATGCCTTTGGCGTTGGCCCCCGCTCCGTAGTCGATCGAGAACTTCTCGCCCCGCAGCATGACCTCGACCTGACCACCCATCAACTTGCGTTTGACCTTCACGTCATCCACGTCAGACAGTGGGGCTTCACCGACGAGTTCCTTGACACCACCGCCGAGTCCCATGCCGGCCTGCGCGCCCATCGAGAGTGACAGCAGGCGACGGTTGGTGATCGCAAGCGCCATCGGACTGGCCAACGCGAAGCCCGCGGCATCTGCGGAGTCATTGGAGCGTTGCTGCTGGCTCGACCCGATGATCATCGACCCAGCGGCGGCCTGCGACCAGCCATGAGGCCGACCGACCATCGCCGCCAAGGCTTCTTCGCCAGGCTGCAGTAGCGATTGGATACCTTCGATGATCTTGTCCTCTGAACTCATTGCTCACCTCTCGCCAGCCGCAGAATGCGAAAACGTCGTCACCCCTCTGCGATCTGTTGAGTCCCGATGATGTAGACGGCCCGCTCCCCGAGCGGCCATCGACATTCTCGTCCGATGCCTCGGGCCGGTCAAGAAACCATTCGCCCACCTCGACCACAGGTTTGGACACCTCGCCGAACTCCACGCGCATCTGGGACCCCTCCTTCGATGACACCTGTTGTGACAGGCTCTCGTGATGCTGCTGAGTGGCATCAACGGCGAGATTGTGACGGGTGAATGATCACCACGGTTTCGTCGCCTGAAGCAGAGCAGATCTGGCACGCTACGACGGCAGCGGTGGTCGACCAGACGACGATCGATGCAGAAGCTGACAACTGCCCGATGCTGGTCTACTTCGACGAGGGAGAGTCCACGACGACCCAGTACGCGAGCGTCGATGATGACGCGTTCCTGCTGCCGCACGCCACGACCTGAGTGCATCGGCCGAGTTCGTCGGCCAGAGTCCTGCGCGCTGTCCAGAGCGGTTCCGTTCGCGAAGGTTTCGCGTGGGTCTTGGCGGAAGGCGTGGGATTCGAACCCACGGAGGCCCAGAAGACCTCAACAGTTTTCGAGACTGTCCCATTCGTCCGCTCTGGCAGCCTTCCGGGTCCGAGGCTAGCGGTGAACGGGCGGACCGGCTACGAACAGAGCGTTCCGTCCTCGGGCTCCACGAGCCGCAAGAGGTACTCGTGGACCATCCCCTGCACACAGTCGTTGCCGCGGTAGCCCGTGTGCTGGTTGGCCTCCACGATCACGAGGCGCCCGTCTTCCAACGTGTCGGCCATCGCTCGGGTGCTCTCCAACGGCGTCGCCGCGTCGCCGGTGGTGCCGATCACGACGATCGGCCCGGCGCCGAGACCGGTGATGTCGATCCGGGGATCGACCGCAGGCGGAAAGAACGTGCACGAGTACGAGCCGGTCGTGTACGGGAAGATGCGCGGCGCCACCTCGAGGATCGCGTCGACC
>JBGTEH010000671.1:0-9765 GCA_041747915.1 Ilumatobacteraceae bacterium | reverse complement strand
CTCGGTGATGGGGATGGAGTTCGGAAGCCCGTCGTGGTCACCAAATCTCACGGTTATCGACCCGTCCTGATTTCTGACGCCCGTGATGCTGTTGACGCTGTAGACCCCGATGTCGTTCGGTTGGAAGTACCCCTCGGCGTTGTAAACCGAGATCGACCAGAAGCCGTCCACGGGCACATCGTGGACGGTCAACTCGTACCGCCCGACAGGCAGCCCGGGCGCAACGCCGATGTAGGTCGCTTCCTCTGTTGGCAGACCGCCCCAGCCGGCGGCGGTGCCGATGAGATGCCGCACCGGGTCGACGTCATGCTTCGTACCGAACGTCCGGTCGAACTCCGACAGCCCGGCTGCGAGTGACAGCAGGGCCTCACGGGTCGAGTCGAGGCTCGCTGTGTCGTACGTAGGGCTCACGTAGGGCTCAGCCGACGCAGCTGTGATTGCGAGTTGATCTTGTAGCGCAGCCACCGCATCGAGGTCGTCGACATCGGTGGGATCGGCCAGGATCCGAACTGCGACCAGCACGTGCACGGTCTCGAACCGGTCGATCGTCAACCGGTGTTCGCCGGCGTCGTGAAAGATCCCGTTGATGAAATGGTCCTCGTTCACAATCATCGCCGAGACGTAACGACTGCCGTGCTCGGGGAGAGTGAGGACCGCACCCGCGGAGGTGTCGACCACCGCAAAGCTGTACAGCGTGTCTCGGTTCAGTCGGATCACGGTTTGGTGGTCCACGGACGAAGGCTCGCGGTTGTGTGAGAACACGTTGACGCCGCCAGCGTCCTGCTGAAGGGCTGCGAACATCCGCGCGGTCTCTGCTCGCACGAAGTTGTCCACGCTGACATGCATTCGGCGCAAGATACTCCGCCTCGCCACCACAGTGGGGTGCCCCGCTAGCAACCTGTGCCGTCGACGGTGCCTACGGCTGAAAGTTCGTCTGACCGTCGCTGGCCTTGTCGTAGACGTTAAAGAACTCGTCGGCCAGGATCGTGGCGACTCCGTTCTGCGGCGTCTCGATCAACTCGTCTTCGAGTGTGACGACACGGCAACTCCAACCGGTGGGCAGCTTCTCGAAGTAGCTCGCGCCGTTGGCAAGGAAGTCGTCGTACTCGAACCTGGGCTCAAGACCCAGCTGGAAGCCCTTCATGATCCAGGTGTTGCCGTCTGCGTCGTCGAGGAGCATCACCTGGGTTCCCGCCGGCCAGCCCATTCGGCTTTCCCGAGCAATGGTCAGAGGATCGTACGGGGGCACGTCGGCGACCGAACCGGCTGTCTTCATGTCGAGCTGAGCAACCCAGGGCGCCTTGATGCCGTTGAATTCACGCACCTTGCCGATCATCGCTTCGGACCAGCCGGGCGTCCAGATCTTGGGTCCGTTCAACGATGCGCCGAGCAGGTCGTACTGCTGCTTCAGATCATCGAAATCGATACCGGCGACAAGTTCTTGGGGGGCGGTGTCCTTGGAGTCGGGGATTCCCCAGGTGCCGAACATCGGGTTGTAACAGGCGGCAACGATGTCGCCCGTGTCGGCCTTACGCCCGGCGAGGAAGATCTCGATGTAGCGCACCCCGTGCATCCCATCGACGCGACCGAAGACCGCGCCGTCGCTGTCGCTCAACACGATGGGTTCATCCGACTGATGGTTTGTCATGGTCGACCCTTTCTGGGCACAAGTGGTGTGAGTTGAATCACCAAGTCGAAGCATGGGCGAAGCGATGCGGTGCAAGCAAACAGTTCAAGCCAGCGTTGCGGCGTCCGGCCGGTCGTGGCCGCAGGAAGCGGACGGCTGCAAGCTTCAAACTGCGCCCTTGCTCGCTCACGGAACGCGTCGCAATGAGGGTCTCGAAGCGCGCTCGGTTATCCCAAGTTCGGGCACACGGTTGCCTACTCGGCTTCCCGCGTACTCGGTCAGGTCCACGGCGTCAACGGGCCGCTCGTAACGCGAGCACCGACGGTCACCGCCCTTGCATCGCTGGCCGGGATTGTCTCGTGTCACGGTTGGGCCGTACCCGAGTGGCTCCTCGGTGTTGGGAGTCTGATTATGGCGCTCGGATTATGTGCGGTGGGCGATCGATTGAAGCGGAGACCTTCGCTGCGGTCGAGACTCGAGGTCGGTGTCGTTCATGCGGGTTTGTTGAACATGTAGCGGGCGATCTTCCAGCCGGTGTTGGTCTGGCGGAACAGGAAGATCTCGCGGTTCGATTCAGCTGACTGGTCGCCGGTGGCAAGCACGGTCTGGGTGCCGTTGCTCCGGGTGAGCGCGTACGCGGCGGTGTCGCTGGTGACCTCGAGTTCGTCGATCGTGAAGGTGACGTCGAGGCGGATCGCGTCGAAGATCTGTTGGTAGGCGTTTTGCATGTCTGCGCCCTGGGCGGTGGGCAGAGTGGTTGGCATGAAGATCCCGTCTGGGGTGTAGCAGGATGCGGCGAGCGCGGCGTCGCTGGTGTTCAGCGACTGTTCGTAGGCGGTGAGGAGTGATCGGATCTGATCGTCGTGGTTGGTCATGTTGGGTCCGTTTCTCGTGGAGGTAGGTTCCACGGAATGTAACTCTGGTGGACCTAGGATGTATTCCGTGGAACGGACATCTGTCGTGAGGCTTCAGGGTGGTCGAGATCTGGCGTCGTTGTTCAGTGATCTGATCCGCCTCGAGACCGAACTGTGGGATCTCATCGATGCGCGATTGCGTCGCGATCATGGTCTGGCGTTGTCGTGGTTCGAGCCGATGCAGGTGATCGGCTCCACACCGAGCTGTCGGGTGATCGACATCGCCGAAGCGTTGTCGATCACCATCGGGGGAACGAGCAAGCTCGTCGACCGGATCGAGCACGCCGGCTGGTGCGAACGTTCACCCAACCCTGACGACGGTCGCTCATCGACGATCGAGCTGACCCGTGCGGGTCGACGGCTGCTCACCGCGGCGCAACGCACGCTCGACGACGAGATCGGCGTCCGGCTGGGTGAACCGTTGTCGGCGAGCGAGCTGCAACGCTTTGCGGCCACGGTCCGCAAGCTGCGTGCCCGGCTCCGTGAGCAACGAGCGAGCGCCTGAGTATGGTTGCGATCCCGGCCACGATGCGAGCGGTCGTGCTCGACGCCCCGGGACCGCCCGAGGCACTCCGGGTCCGCGCGATTCCCGTTCCGACGCCGCAGGCGGGTGAGGTGTTGATCAGGGTCGAGGCGTTCGGACTCAACCGTTCCGAACTCCACACCCGCCTGGGTCTCGCCGACGGGGTCACGTTTCCCCGGGTCCTCGGCATCGAAGCCACCGGCATTGTCGCCGCATGCCCGGCAGGTGAATACAGCGTCGGTCAACAGGTCGCGGCGTTGATGGGTGGTATGGGTCGCACCTTCGACGGCGGGTACGCCGAGTACACCTGTGTCCCCGTGCGACAGGTCGTGGCGTTCACCAGCAGCCTCGACTGGGCGACGCTGGGAGCGGTGCCCGAAATGCTCCAGACGTCACACGGTTCACTCACGATCGGGCTCGACGCCCGAGCGGGCCAGTCGATCCTCATCCGTGGTGGCACGTCGTCGATCGGGATGGCCACCGCAGTGCTCGCCAAACGGCTCGGCATGACCGTGCTGTCCACCACCCGCGACCCCGACCGCGCCGACGCCCTCCACCAGGTGGGCGTCGATCACGTCCTCGTCGACAACGGCAACATCGCCGACCAAGCCCGCACGATCATCCCAGAAGGCGTCGACACCGCACTCGAACTCATCGGCACCCCAACCCTCCCCGACACACTTCGAGCGACCCGCGTCCACGGGGTCGTGTGCTTCACCGGGATGCTCTCCAACCAGTGGACCGTGCGCGACTTCTACCCGATCGACTACCTCCCACGCGGTGTCCGCCTCACCGCTTACGGAGGAGACGCCACCGACCTGCCCACCCAGATCCTCCAGGACTTTCTCGACGCCGTCGCAGCCGGCGACGCCATCGTGCCGATCCATCGCACCTACCGCCTCGACGACATCGCTGCGGCGCACGCCGACATGGAAGCCGGGAGCGCCACCGGCAAACTCGTCGTCCTGCCCTGACACCAAACCCGACCGACCCTCTCCACCACTCCGAAGCCGGGATCTTCGGGCGACCGGTTTGGGCATCGCGATGCGGCGCGCTTCCACCGGCGTCGAGCGAATTACGGAGCGGACGTTCGCCGTCCGTCGTGGCCGAGCATCCTGCCGGCTATGCGGCGTCGATGCCGGCCGCGACTTTGGTCATGATCCGGCGGAGCTCGGCCATCTCCTCAGCCGTCAGGATGGCCCCGATGTGCTGATCGATACCGCGTAGGTGGACGCGGCCGGCCCGGCGGAACACATCCTCACCGCGCTCGGTGAGCGCCACGATCGTCCCGCGGCCATCGGCCGAGCATGCTCTGCGCTCGACAACTCCGTCACGTCCCCTCGCGACGGTCTGCGCACGCTCATCGCTCGGTTCGATGGTCGGGTGTTGTTGATCTCGAAATGCGGTCCTCTGACCGAGGCACGAATGAACGAGTGGTTCGACGCACACGGCCTCCTCGCGGCAACGGGCCTTTCGGGAGCGAACATACGCTTCTGTCGCTCACGGTCCGAGAAAGCGCCGATCTGCGCGGAACTCGGTCTTACGCACATGGTTGACGACCGGGTGGAGATCCTCAACTCGATGGCGACCGTCGTTGAACATCGATTCCTGTCTGCCCCGACGAGGGCGAAGTGCGAGCGCACGGCGGGATCCCAGATCAAGTCAACCTGTCGGCTTCCTGGGCCGAACTCGTCGAGCAGGTCAGCGCCACTCTTCGATGAGGACTGCTCAGGAATCCTGATGTAGTTCCGAGCGCAGGGCTTCGGCCAGTCGTTCGTAGTCGGGGTCCGGGATGTCCAGCCTGCCGACGAGGAGTTCCTCGTACGCTCGGCACTGCTGCATCAGCTTGGGGACACCTGGTGGAAGTGGAGCCAGATGCCAGTGCACGTGATTGTTGCCGTTGGCACTTCCGATGCTGAGGACATACAGCCGTTCGCATGGCACCAGCCTCTCCAGCGCATTGCCGATACGGCGGACGACGCGCTGCAACTCGAGGTACTGGTCCTCGGAGAAGTCGGAAGTGACCGCTTCTTTGTGAACCTTCGGACAAACAAGTGTCGTTCCCCACAGTGGTGGCCACTTCGCCAGAAACGCAATGCACTGATCGTCCTCGTGCACGATGTGGTGGGTCGCTCGCCGGTTCCCGTTGACGACGTCGCACACGAAACAGTCGGCGGGGCCGTCAGCGGCTGCCAGCGTTGGCACCTTGAAGATGGACCAGAGCCGCCGCCGACGAACTCGACCGGACGGTTCGATGCGAGCGAGATGCGCCACGGTTCGAAGTCTCGCACTGACTCGAACCCCGAACCGCGCCACCGATGACGTCCCGGTGCTGATGGTCCGCTTCTTGTGCGACGCTGTCAGCTCGATGGAGTCAGATCTCGAGTTCGCGTTTCGGCTGGTGGACCTCGCCGACGCTGAGACCGTCGCCTGGTGGAGCCCCGAGGGCGTTGCAGCTCGCATGAAGATCGACGGCACTCCGGTGACCGCTGCGGACGTTGCGGCGGAACGAGCCATGCTTGCAGCGATTCGATCCGCTCACCCGAACGATGGGTTCCTCGGTGAAGAGGTCAGCGAGCATGCCGGCACCTCGGGTCGGCGGTGGATCGCTGACGGCATCGATGGAACCCGGTTCTTCGCGGCCGGTGATCGGACCTGGGGCACGTTGCTCGCTCTGGAAGTCGACGGAGCGATCGTCGTAGGGGTCAGCTCCAGTCCCGTTCAGCAACGACGATGGTGGGCTGTTTGCGGCTCCGGTGCGTTCACGGGGCCAACTGATGGCTCGACGACAACACGCATCCATGTCTCCGAACGCCGCGCGTTGTCACCGGATCGTGTTGCCTGCCTCCCGACGCACCAGAAGCTCTCGCCGACACAGCGGCAAGCCGTCGAGCGGATCGCCAACGGCCGCCCGAACGACCACCCATGGAGCCACCAGAACGCGGTCGCCGAGGGCGAGTTCGACGTGTGTGTCTGGTATGCCGGTGACATCTGGGATCATGCAGCCCCGTCAATCATCGTCGAGGAGGCCGGCGGACGCTTCTCCGATCACACCGGCGGCCAGAGACTGGACACACGCACAGCGGTCTACTCCAACGGGCTGTGCCACGACGACGTGCTCGAAGCGCTCCGCAGCGCACCGTTCAGCGGTTGACCGCGGGCCGCCTGACGAGCGAACAGACGAAGGCTGATCGGCACCTCGCTCCGGTAGGGGAAGATGGAGGGTGTGACCGACAACGCCGCCGTACCGCTCCCGTCGTGGTTCCAGCCCACAGCTCAAGTTGCCACGGGGGGTGGTCTTCACCGACGAGACAGGCCGCATTCTGCTCGTCAAGCCAACCTACAACGACGTCTGGCATCTTCCAGGCGGCGTCGTCGAGGCAGGAGAGCCCCCTGCTGCGGCTGCCGTTCGAGAGGTCAAGGAAGAACTCGGACTGGACGTCGAGGGAGGACGCCTCATCGGCGCTGACTATCGCCCACCGACCCCCGGCGGCCGCGGGAGCGCCCTTCGGTTCGCGTTCGATGGCGGCACGCTCACCCCGTCACAAATCGAACACATCGTGCTACCCCCCGACGAGATCCGTGAATGGAAGTACGTGGCCACCGCCGAGCTGGACGGCTACGTGATTCCGGTCGTGGCGAACCGCCTCAGGAACATGCTCGCCGGTCACCTCTACCTCGAGGAGGGCCGACCCGCGGAGTGAAACAACTCAGTATCGGCTACCTGACCCGGTCGTGACTTCCAGCACAACCGTCGGGCTGGCACGCAATCCGGTCGGCCGCTGATTGGTCCGGAGTATCGGCGCCCCTGTCGAGCATTGAAACATCTGGCTGCGGTCATACTTGACCCGTGGAGATCCGAGAACTCGTCGCCGGCGAAGCGGCCGAGTTGGTGGCGTTGTTCGCAGCCGTGCTCCCTGGATCGCCGACGGCACACGTTGATCGACTCGACGAGCCTGAGGCATTCCTGCGGGATTCGCACTCCTTCGCGCCCGGCGCCTACGTCGATGGCGCTCCGGTCGGGCTCGCGTGGGGTGTGCAGATGCGCTCGCCCAGCGGGCGGCTCACGACCTACCTCCACGAGCTCGATGTCCACGAGGACTGGCGGCAACAGGGTGTCGGCTCTGCTCTCGTCACCGAGGCGATGAACCTCGCATGGGTTCGGGGCTCGACGAAGTTCTGGTTATCGACGGGCGGGCAGAACGAGGCGGCGCAGGCGTTGTACGAATCGCTCGGAGGGGACCGCAAGCCGCTCGGTGACGTGAACTTCTGGTGGGACCTCGTCTGAACATGGCCATCCAGACATTGACGCTTGCCCTCGACGTCGACGGAGTGCTGCTCGACCCGGACCGCAACGGCGACGGCCACTGGACGAACGAACTCACCACCCAGTTCGGCATCGCACGCGCCCAGCTCCGCGAGTCGTTCTTCATGCAGAGCTGGGACGACGTCGTCAACGGTCGACGCACCGTCGAAGACGGCCTCGGCGAAGCACTCGCACGAATTGGAACGACAGTGGACGTCGAATCGGTGTTGTCGTGTTGGTTCGATGCCGACTACGCACCGATCGAGGAGACGTTCGACTTTGCGCAACGCGCAGCTGCAGCTGGGTGCCGAGTCGTGCTCGCAACCAACCAGGAGCACCGACGTGCCGCCTACCTGAATCGACGAATCGGCGCGGCAATTCCGCTCGAACAGGTCATCTACTCCGCCGACGTCGGCTGCCAGAAGCACGATCCCAGGTTCTTCGAGAGGGCATCAGACCGCCTGGGTCTGAACCATGACGAACGCACAAGCGTGGTCTTCGTCGACGACGTCATACACAACGTCGAGGTGGCTCGATCAGCCGGCTGGCGAGCAGTACACGCATCAGCTGATCAACCCTGGCACCGCGAGGTCGCCGAACTGCTGGGCCTACCGCAGTAGCAGTCACCGCGGCCCGAGCCCCGCTGCGCTCTCGTCACCCTGCAGCCGAAGTCGTTCATCTCGACGAACTCGGGCAGCGAACGCTGTGAATATCGGGCACCCGGCTTGGGCCGGACTGTGTGGTGTCGAGGACGGCGAGCCGCGTCGTTATGCGTGGCCAAGTGTGTCGGTTGATGGTCGTCGAGCTGAGGTGGTGGCCGCGCACTCAACGCACGTGATCGGGCGCTCGATGTGCTGCGTTCTCATAGCCAGCGCTCTCGTCGCGTGGGCACCGACGGTCTGGCGCACTCAGGGCGGTCGGGCGGTGTCGAGGAGTCGTCTGCCCATGTCCGCGACGCCGTACGCTCCGCACGAATCGGACACGCCGATCGCGTCGGTGAGGAGTTCTCGTGCTCGGGCGATGTCGGTATCGCGTCCTCGGAGCAAAAGGACGTCGGCGAGTACCGTCGACGTATCCGCTGCGAGCAGAGGCGTCTGCATCGACTCGACGAGCGCCAGGCCGGCCTCGCAGTCTGCGACACCACCGTCGGGGTCGCCGGTGAGTGCTTTGAGGCGACCGATGAGCGACGACACCGGCAGTTTGAGTTCGCAGGCGCAGTGTCCGATGGCCATCTGGCCGGCATAGGCCTGGAGGGCGGGGATCAACATGGCGGCGCGGTCGGCATCGCGGACGATCCCGGCCGCTTCGGCAACGGACGCCAGAACGTTGATCACCGGCAGCGGCGTGCGCAACTCATCGAGAGAGTGCGGCATGAGTGACGCCAGGGTGGCGATCGCGGCGTCCCGGTCGCCGTCACGCGCACTTTGTCGTGCGAGCTCTGACCTCGGCGACAGGTAGTTGGCTCCGTGCGGGTGCTTCGGCGCATCGGTGGTGACCTCGTGGCACCCTCGGAGATGGGCGAGCACGCCTGCCTCGTGGGCGAACAGGTATGCGAGCGGCGTCTCAGGACCAACGAGCGCTGACGCGTCGTGGATGAGAATTTCCGCATCGTCCAGGCGACCGTCCGCCACGGCGAGCGAAATGTCGAAGACGTGCACGACGTTCCACGAACCGCCGCTCACCGTGGACCGCACACGCTGCGCTGCGGCATCCATGGTCGACCGGTCGGCACGGCGAGCTGCCATGTATCCGAGACCGAGTGTCGCCAGCCCGATCATCAGCGGAGACTCGTGACGCTCGCCGAGCGCGAGCGTCGAGAGGTGGACGTCTCGACAGCGGTCGATGTCCGGTAGGCCGAGGAGCAGGTCGAGGAAACAGTCTCGGATGTGCCAGGACAGCTCGAGCGGGATGGCGGTTTCGAGCGCCTCGACGGCCGCCTCCGCGTCAGCGACATCGAAGCGTCGTCCACGCGTCGCAGCGTGGAACGCTCGAAGGCCCCGTGCGACCGCAGCAAGATCCGTTCCTGGTGGCGTCTCGTCGACCGCTCGGGCAGCGAGCGTCTCGACCTCTGCCGGTATGACGCCCGCTCCCCTTATCGTTTGAGCGAGAGCTCGGAGGGCCAACACGTGGTCCCCGCGATCGAGCGCCAGCGACGTCGCCCTGGCGAGCTCTCCCGATGACGAGCCGCGGTCGCGGGATTGAGAAAACATGCCGGCGAATCCCCGGTTGTAGAGCGCCCGATTGTAGAGCTCCGGGTACTGCTCAGTAGCATCCTCGAGTACTTCGATGGCGCGTTCGGACCACGCGAACGCGTCCTCCATTGCGCCCAGTTGGTCAGCCGCGGCCGCAGCGGTGAGCGCCGCGGCAACGGCTTCGCCGACGTCGCCTGCGAGCG
>JBGTEH010000670.1:0-7631 GCA_041747915.1 Ilumatobacteraceae bacterium | reverse complement strand
GCCAATTCGTCGAGGTCGGAATCCGTCAGCGCCGAAGCGTCGTTGGTCGAGACGTCGAGTGCCATTCGCCCTATTCTACAGCAGCACCGCCTCATGTCCGAAGGCCATGCGGAGTTCGCCCACCGAACGGTCGAGATCGACACGGAACTCGTCGGCCAACTTCAGCACCTTGCCCTGCCCGATGTCGACCATCACGACCGAGTCGCCGGGGTGCTCGCGCAGGATCCGCTTCAATCGCTGGATCTTGAGTTCGTCGAGCGCTGCCGACGGCAGCCGCAGTCGCAAGGGCGCAGCGGGACCGTCGGTCAAGCCCGACAGCACAGTGACCGTCTGGCCGATCACGCCGAAACGCGACTCGTCGCGACGGTCGAGACGGCCCTTGACCGCAACGATGAGGTCGTCTTCGAGTTTGTGGCCCTGTTCGGCGAGCGTGCGCGGGAAGATCGTCACTTCGATCGACGCATCGAGGTCCTCCAGCAGGAACACAGCCATCTGATCACCCTTCTTGGTGAACTTGCGCGCCAGATTGGTGATGACGCCACCGACCACGACGTTGGCGCCGTCGTCCATGCTGTGCAGGTCGAGCACGGTCTGCTCGACCTTGCGCTTGAGCGCGGCCTCCACGCCGAACAACGGGTGATCTGACACGTAGAGGCCGAGCATCTCCTTTTCGTAGCGGAGCTGTTCGGTCTTGTCGAAGGCGAGGTCGGGGATCTCCGTGCGCTCGTCGAAGCCATCGCCGCTCGACGTCGTTGCATCGTCGGCGCCGCCCCAATCGCCGAACAGGCTCATCACGCCCTTCTCGCGCTCGCGGCGGCGCTTCACCGTGGTGTCGATGATGTGTTCGAAGACGGTCAGCAGGCCCCGCCTGGTGTGGCCGAGGGTGTCGAACGCTCCGCCCTTGATCAACGACTCGATCGTGCGCTTGTTGAGCACGGGTTCGGGAACCCGCTCGACGAAGTCGTGGAAGCTGCTGTACTGGCCGTTCTCCGCGCGCTCGGCGATCAGTAGCTCGACGAGGCCTTCGCCGACGTTGCGGACCGCCGACAGCCCGAACGTGATCGCGCCGGGGCTGCCGACCGACAGCGTCACGCCGGGAGGCAGTTCTGTGATCGCCAACGCGCCGAAGTTCGACATCGATCGGTTGACGTCGGGCGGCAGCACCTTGATCCCCATCGACCGACAATCGCTCAGGTAGATCGCTGCCTTGTCGAGGTTGTTCTTGACGCTGGTGAGCAGGCAGGCGATGTACTCGACCGGGTAGTGACCCTTCAGATACGCGGTCTGGTAGGTGATCAGCCCGTAGCCGAAGCTGTGGCTCTTGCCGAATGCGTAGTCGGCGAACTTCTCGATGATGTCGAACAGCTCCTTGCCGAGCGCCGAGTCATAGCCCGTACTGACGACGCCGGATTCGAACGCGCTGCGCTCCGTCGCCATCATCTCCCGAATCTTCTTTCCCATCGCCTTACGAAGGTTGTCGGCGTCGGCGAGCGAATAGCCGGCGAACTTCTGGGCGACGCGCATCACGCTCTCCTGATAGATCATCAGGCCGTAGGTGTCGCCGAGCACTTCCTCGGCGTCCTCGTGGAAGTACTCGACCGGCTTGCGCCCGTTCTTGCGGTCCGCGTAGTCGTAGTGCATGTTGACGCCCATCGGCCCCGGCCGGTAGAGGGCGATCAGCGCTGCGACGTCCATGAACGTCGTCGGCGCCATTGCCTTAAGCAGCTGACGCATCGGCGGCGATTCCAGCTGGAACACCCCGATGGTGTCACCGCGCGACAACAGCGCAAAGGTGACAGCGTCGTCCATGGCGATGTCCTCGACGACGAAGTCGGGGTCGCGCAGACGCTGGATCATCTCCTCGGTGTCGGTGATGACATCGAGATTGCGCAGCCCGAGGAAGTCCATCTTCAACAGCCCGAGGTCCTCGACCCCATGCATCTCGTACTGCGTGACGACGGGCGCATCTGCCGGATCCTGGCCGGACTCGGGTTTGCGCTGGACCGGCACGTAGTCGGTGACGGGATCCTTGGTGATCACCACGGCCGCTGCGTGGATGCCGTCGGATCGCTTGAGCCCTTCGAGCCCGCGCGCCACGTCGATCACCCGCTTGAGGTCATCGTCGGTGTCGTACATCGCTCGCAGATCGGCCGCGGCCTTGTAGCCGTCGGCATACTTCGGGTTCTGCTCGAAGCAGTACTTGAGCGGCGTGTCGCGTCCCATCACCATCGGCGGCATCGCCTTGGCGAGCTTGTCGCCCACGCCGTAGGGGTAGCCGAGGACGCGTGCGGCGTCGCGTACGGCGTTGCGGGCCTTGATGGTGCCGAACGTGATGATCTGCGCCACGTGGTCGCGCCCGTACCGTTCGGCGGCGTAGCGGATCATCTCGTCGCGGTAGCGAGAGTCGAAGTCCATGTCGATGTCGGGCATCGAGATACGGCTCGGGTTGAGGAACCGCTCGAACAGCAGGTCGTACTTGATCGGGTCGAGGTCGGTGATCCACAGGCAGTACGCCACTGCGCATCCGGCGGCTGATCCACGACCGGGCCCGACGCGGATCCGCGAGTCACGGGCGTGCTTGATCAGATCCCACGTGATCAGGAAGTACGACGCGAAGCCCATGTCGTTGATGGTCTTCAACTCGTAGGCGAGGCGTTCCTCGACATCGGCCGACAAGTTGTCGCCCCATCGCCGCCGAGCACCGTCGTAGGTGAGGTGGCGGAGGTACTCCGCGTCGCTCTCGAAACCCTCGGGCACGGCGAACTCGGGCAGCAGCGGGTTGCCGAACTCGATCTGCAGGTCGGCGCGCTCCGCGATCCACAGCGTGTTGTCGCACGCCGACGGCACCTCACGGAACAGGTAGCGCATCTCAGCGGGCGACTTCAGGTAGTGCTCGCTGCCTTCGAACTTGAACCGCTTGGCGTCCGACAACAGCGCCCCGGTCTGTACGCACAGCAACGCGTCGTGTGATTCGTGATCGGCTTGGTGGGTGTAGTGGCTGTCGTTCGTGGCGAGCAGCGGTGCACCGATCTTCTTGGCGATCTCGATCAACTTCGGGTTGGTCTCGAGTTGCGCCGCCAGGCCGTGATCCTGCAGTTCGACGAACAGGTTGTCGCGCCCGAAGATGTCCTGCAGGCGGGCCGCCTTTTCGAGCGCGCCCTTGTCGTCGCCGTTCAGCAACGCCTGGAGGACCTGACCGCCGAGGCAGCCGGTGGTGGCGATCAGGCCGTCGGAATACTTCTCCAACAACTCCCAGTCCATGCGCGGCTTGTAGTAGTAGCCCTCCATGAACGCGAGGCTCGACAGCTGGATCAGGTTCTTGTAGCCGGTCTGGTTCTCGGCCAACAAGGTGAGGTGGTAGTAGAGCTTGCGGCCCCCCTCGGTGTCGCCACCCGAGTCGTCGATGCGGCCCCGACGGGTGGGCCGCTCGGAACGGCTGTCGTACGCCATGTACGCCTCGGTGCCGATGATCGGCTTGATGCCCTGCTTGTTGCACTCCTTGTAGAAGTCCAGCGTGCCGTACATGTTGCCGTGGTCGGTCATCCCGATCGCGGGCATTCCGTCGCCGACCGCCTTGGCCACCAACTCATCGAGCCGAGCCGCCCCATCGAGCATCGAGAACTCGGTGTGGACATGAAGGTGGGCGAAGGAGTCGGTCACGGATCTTGTTCTCTCGGCGGATTACACGGATGTTCTTTCGCTCTCGACAGTAGCGCGGCCCTACCGCTCACGGGTCCTGTCACCGGCGAAGCGCCACGGCTGCGGCCTTCGGCCGGTCCCTGGCACTCCCCTGGCGCCACGCGTTCGCTGTTGCACCCCCTCTCGCTGCGCCAGCCACCCCGACTTCCGGCGCTGGGCGATCCGTGGCCGACTCCTCTTGGTGGGAGCTGGGGCTGGGGCTTGGGTTGGGCTGGGCTGGGGCGTTGTGGCAGCTACAGGTAGGTGCCGGGGCGGTCGCCGTCTCCGCTGGGTTGGCCTTGCTGGGCTGGCATGGCGGTGAGAGTTTGGCCTTCGGGGAGTTGGCGCATTTCTTGGAGTTGTTGGCGGGCGGCGAACTGTTGGGCCATGAGGGTTGCCTGGATGCCGTGGAACAGACCCTCGAGCCATCCGACGAGTTGCGCCTTGGCGATGCGCAATTCCGACTCGCTGGGGATCTCGCCCTCGTCGAACGGCAGGGCCAGCGACCGCAACTCCTCCTGGAGATCGGGAGACAGCGCCTCGGATAATTCGGTGATCGAGCGTTCGTAGATCTCCGCCAGGCGTTCGCGCGACGCCTCGTCGAGCGACGAACCGCGCACCTCCTCGAGCAACTGTTTGACCATCGACCCGATGCGCATCACCTTGGCGGGCGACCTGACCGACTCCTCCATGTCGACCGCTTGCGGCGCCGTCGTGCTCACTTCATCGGGGACGATGGGCTCCGGGGGGCGAGTGTCGGTCATGTGAACCTTTCTATCGGGCGTCAGACGGTGGCACCGACGAGCGGAACATTGACCTCGGCCGATGTCAACGACCCGTGGCGGCACACCAGGGCGAACGGACCCGAGTCGGCCGGGTCGTGGAAGCTCACCGGCTCGTACGCGACCAGCGCAACATCGCCGAGCCGCGAGCGCACTGCCGGCGCCATCGACGCTCCGAACCAATGCTCGTCGAGCGTCTGCTCACGAGTCGCCACCCAGGCGAGGTGTCCGACCTCGTCGGTGGCGATGTCGACCACATCGGCGACTGCCCCGCGATTGACGTGCAGCCACCGGAAGCGTCCCTCACCCGACTGGACGTTGACGTGGGCCAACAAGTCCTGCGACGGCGACACGATCCGGTCGCCGACGTGAACCTGGCCGTGATCGGCGGTCACGAGCAGTGCGGTGCCACTCGGCAACGTCGAGAGGAGATCGGCCACGAGCGCGTCGGCGGTGCGCAACTCGGCGTCGTAGTACTCACCGAATCCACGCTCGTGAGCGATCTTGTCGATCCCGCCGTAGTAGCAGTAGACGAACCGCTCGCCTGCGCGCACCTGGGCGCACGCCTCGACCGCAATCGACGATGCGGCGCGCCATCCCGCAGCGGTACATCCGCGCAGATGTGCCTCACTGAAGGCCGAGTTCGCCAGTTCGGCAGGGCTGACGACGGGGACCGTCTGGCCGAGAAATGGATCGAACGGCTGGACGTCGCGGGGCGGGTGCGATCGCCGTACGGCTTGGTCGCCCACGCACCACCGCAGCACGTTCATCACCTCGCCACCCACCACTATCCGGTAGCCGATCAGTCCGTGTTCGGCGGGCGTCAGACCGGTCGTGATCGAGGTGAGTGCGGTCGCCGTCGTGGTCGGGGCAACAGTGTGGATCGGACCACCGACCATGGCCGACACGGTCGGCAACTCGTGGCGATGGTCCTGTAACTGATCCCACCCCAACCCGTCGAGAACGAGCAGAACGACACTGCGCGCCGAACTCACGGGAGCGGGCATCCACGGGGGCAGCCCCGTGGCCCACGTTGCGGGCCCGAGGAGCGCCGGAATGATTCCCCGCACGTTCGCCCCGGAGTAGTCCGGGATGATCGGGCCCACAGTCGTCACCCGTGCAGTCCACCACGTCGTGCCCGCCGACCACAAGCGCTGCGGAAAGCGGCCGCGAGCCGGCCACTGAATAGGGTGGGCGCTGTGCGGATCTCCACTCGCGGTGACTACGCCTGTCGTGCATTGCTGTCATTGGCTCTGCGCGGCGACGAGACAGGGCCCACCTCCGTGCGCGACATCGCCGAGCGCACGGCGCTCCCCCAGCCATATCTCGAGCAGATCCTGTTGGCACTCAAGGGAGCCGGCCTGGTTCGCTCCAAGCGCGGTGTGGGCGGGGGCTACGTCCTCGCCCGACCGGCCCAGGAGATCCGATTGTCTGAAATCGTGTCGGCAGTCGATGGGCCCATCACGCTCGGCGACTTCGGCCAACCGCACCAGGACGGAGCGTGCGACCACGAGGGCCAGTGCGTTCTGCTCGGCATCTGGAACAAGGCCGGCGACCACATGCGTGCCTACCTGGAGGGCTTCACGCTCGCCGGTATCGCCGACATCGCTCGCGGCGACGCTCCCTGGCCGTGACCGCAACCCTGGACCGTGACCCCGACAGCGACGCAAGTCAGACCTCAGCTGCGGCGAGCCAGGTGGCGAGGTCGGGTGCCAGGGCACTCGTGAACGTGACGCGTTCGCCGGTGCCGGGGTGCACGAAGGCCAATTCGGCGGCGTGCAGGAACGGCCGCGTGAGCCCCAACGTGGGGCGGCGCTGGCTGTAGGTCGGATCGCCGACCAGCGGATGCTCGATCGAGGCCAGATGGACGCGGATCTGGTGCGTTCGGCCGGTTTCGAGGCGACACTCCAGTCGTGACACCACGGCCGGATTCGAGTACGTGCCGACCACCCGGTAGTCCGTGCGCGCCGGGCGCCCGCCGGCGACGACGGCCATCCTCAGCGGGTCGCCGCGGTCACGTCCGATCGGTGCATCGATGATGCCGTGCGGCGCTTCGGGCACGCCCCACACGACGGCGTCGTAGCGGCGCGTCGCACTGTGATCGGCGAACTGCCCGATGAGATGTTCTGCGGAGGCGTCGCTGCGAGCGACCACAAGGAGCCCCGAACTGCCGGCATCGAGCCGATGCACGATCCCCGGCCGCACGGGGTCGTCACCGACGCCCTCGATGTCGGGATATCGCGCGAGCAATCCACTCACCAGCGTGCCGTCGAGATTTCCTGCGCCGGGGTGGACCACGAGCCCGGCGGGCTTGTCGATCACGATCACCCAGTCGTCCTCGTACACGACGCCGAATTCGACATCGCCGTCGGCGTTCGGCAGGACCGGACCCGGCACGGCGGATGGATCGACCTCGACCTGTTGGCCTTCGACGAGGCGGACCTTGCCCGAGGCGGCGGCCTGGCCGTCGACACGAACGCCACCCGCGGCAATGGTCGCTGCGGCCTCGGCCCGACTGAGATCACCGATCAACGCGACAATGCGATCGAGACGCTCACCGGCCAGCGCAGCGGGTACCTGCTCAATGATCACGCAGCCGAACCGTTCTCGGTGGCCGACTCGTCGAGCGCCGACACCGAGTCGGCTCTGTTGTTGGCGCGCGCCGACAGGATGCTCCCGAGGATCAGGAGCGCCGCGCCGACGTTGACTGCCATGTCGGCGACGTTGAAGATCGGGAACCATTGCAGATCGATGAAGTCGACGACAGCACCGTTGAGCCACGCGTCGCCACGGAAGAGTCGGTCGATCAGATTTCCTGCCGCCCCGCCGATGAGCAGGCCCATCCCGATGGTGCTGATCCGGCTCGTCTGATCGCGCAACGAGATCAGCAGGTACACGATCACGATCGTTGCAACGACGCCGATCACGGGGCCGAGCCCGCGGCCCTGTCCGAATGCCATGCCGTTGTTGAACGCAAGGTTCAGCCGCAACGTCCAGACGATGTCGATCACCCGGTTCGTGCCGAGCGAGGTGACCGCCCAGTGCTTGGAGAGTTGATCGACCACCACGACGCCCGCAGCGATGGCAATCGGTGTCCGCCAAGCGCCGAGCGGGGCCATGTCGAGATCAGCGCGGGCCGACGCCGCTGACCTTCTCGGCGGCGAGCACCGT
>JBGTEH010000669.1:0-5870 GCA_041747915.1 Ilumatobacteraceae bacterium | reverse complement strand
TTGAGGAACCACGAGTTCACGGCGAGAGCGAACACCAGTGTCGTGACCGCCAGGTAGAGCCCGCGTAGTCGTAGCGCGGGGAGGCCGACCACGAACGCAGCAATTGCCCCCGCCGTCCCGCCGGCGGCAAGGGCGAGGGTGATGTCGACGTTCCATTCGATCGTGCACTTGGCGCTCACCGCGGCGCCGATCGCCACGAAGGCCATTTGACCGAGCGAGATCTGCCCGGCCCATCCCGACAGGACCACCAACGACAGGCCGATCACCGCGAACACGGCGACGGCGGTCGCCTTGATGATCTGGTCGGTGCGCAACAGGAGAGGGATCAGGGCCAACCCCACGACGATCAGAGTTGCCGTTCCCCAGCGCATCAGGCGCACGAGCGGGAGGCGGGCGACCGCCGGCCGCAGCGGTCGGACCTCGTCGGCGAGTCGCCATCCGGCCGCTTCGTCGCGATCGGCCCGGCTGTACTGGCGGCGTTGGAGGAGGAGGGCAACGAGCACCGCGGCGCCGATGATGGGCATCACCAACAGCGGGCTGCTGGCGTTCCACGAGACGCCGTACTCGAGGACCCCGAGTGCTACAGCCGCGGTGGCGACGGTCGGCAGATGCCGGAGGCGCCCGATGACCAGAGCGGCCAGCGCCTGCACGAGCGCGGTCAGGCTGAGTGCTGCGCCGAGTGGCACGCCGAGAATGCCGGCGCGCAGGAACAGCGCAAGGAACGACAGACCGGCGGCGATCGCCCACACGAGCGTCGAGAGCCAGGCGACGGGGATGCCGAGCATCAGGGCGCGCTCGCTGCGTTCTGCCGACCCGCGGATTGCGGTGCCCAGCCGGGTCGATCCGAGGAACACGGCGACCGCGATCATCGCCAGTGGAGCGACGATCAGAGCGATGAGGTCGTTCGCGGACAGGATGAACGACCCGACGGTGAGCTTCCAGTCGAACGGGGGAGGGATGCGCTGTGACGCGGCGCTGCGGTCCCACATTCGCGGCACCAGCAACGCGAAGGCGGCGAGCAGTTGGGTGATGCCGATCGTCGCAACCGTGAGCACGAGCCGTGATGCCTTGGCGAATCGGCGCACGATCGCCAGTTCGACGATCGCTCCGAGCGCCACGGCGGCGGCGAGGCCGACGCCGAAGCCGAGCAGATAGGGCAGCCCGGAGAACACGATGAGGCCGACCGCGAGCGAGGTGGGCACGAACCCGAGGTCGGCCTGGGCGAAGTTGATCACCCGGTTGGCCCGATAGACCAGCGCCATGCCCACCGCGAGGAGTGCGATCAGCAGCCCGAGGACGACTCCTCGGATCCAGGCGCCGGCGGGCATGCCGAAGAACACGAGTTGCACGGCCACGAGTCCGAGCGCCGGCGTGAATTGACTCGCCTTCCGCCTGAAGTTCGCGGCTCCCCAGCCACTGATGGACACCCCCATGTCCCAGCGCAAGCTAGTCCGCCCCGGTCACCCGGACGCGAATCGGACCAGAAATGGAGGGGCGGCCTGCCCTCCGAAGCGATCGTCAGGCGCGGATCGGTTTGGGTGGTGTCTGCCGCGGAGGGGTCGCTTTGGCCGGGGTCAGCTTCGGGGAGGTGAGCTTGACGGGTGGACGATCGGGCGTCCGGACGGCAACGGTGATGGGCATGGCCGCAACCTACGACCGCCATGTTCCAGCGTTGTTTCGCCCCGATGAACCGCGCGACGCGGCGAGGAACAAGATCTGGTCAGATCTGACTAGACTCGCATCGTGATTGTCAGCACGTACGAAGCGAAGGCCCACCTGTCAAAGCTGATCGCTCAGGTCGAGGCGACCGGTGAGGAGATCGTCATCAGGCGCCACAATCTGCCCGTCGCGAAGCTCGTGCCCTTCCGACCAGTGGTCGAACCGCGTCGGCTCGGTGGATGGGAGGGCCAGGTCGTCATCCACTCCGACTTCGACGAACTTCCGCCCGACATTGCCGCAGCCTTCGCCGGCGACGATTCGCCCAACGATGCTCCCGACGGGCACTCGTGAGGCAGTTGTTGCTCGACACCCACACGGCGCTGTGGGCGTTGTCCGCGCCCGACAGACTCGATCCGGTCGTTCGTGACGCGATCGCCGATCCGCGCAACGTGGTGGCGGTGTCGGCGGTCTCGGCGTGGGAGGTCGAGATCAAGCGAGCGCTCGGCACGCTCACCGCGCCGGTCGGATTCGCCACGACATGCATCGAGAGGGGTTTCGACGAATTGCCGATCTCGTTCGAGCATGCGGAGGCCATTTGTGGGTTGCCCCTCCATCACGCTGATCCATTCGATCGGATGCTCATCGCGCAGGCGATCACCGAAGGCATGGAACTGGTCAGTGATGACCGAGTTTTCGCGCTCTACGACATCCGGCTGGTGCCGGCCACGTGAGTCAGGCGGGCCGGGCGGAGTCGTCGACCCAACTGCCGTGGAATCCGAATGGAACGCGCTGCGGCAGATGGACCTTGGCGACGGGCTCGCTGCCCGGCGCCGACGCGTCGAGGATCACGAGGTCCGACGAGTCGGTCGCGGCGTCGTACACGAACCCGATCGCCCAGCCCTCGTCTTCGCCGGCCGCATCGTCGTCCTGCACGAACACGAACTCACCGGGGAAGGCCTGGGGCCCGAGGTCGTAGGTGATCTGAGAGCCCGTCGTGAGATCCCACTTCACGACGACGCCGGCGTCGAGCAGCGTTCCGAGACCGTCACGAGGTGCCACGCCCCAGCCGTAGCGGTGGGGCAGGCCTACGACGCGGTCGTCGACGCGGGGGAAGCCGTGCGACACCTCGTCGAGCTGTTGCTCGCTGACCGCACCGGACGTCATGTCGAACGTCCAGCGGTGCAGGAACGACGGTGTGCCCTGCTCCATCGAACCCCTCCACATCGACTCGTGGCGACCAACGTCGCAGACGACCGTGTCGCCGTCGACGTACGCGTTCAAGGGATGGAACACGTAACAGGGGTCGACCTCGAACCAGCGGATGTTGGCGTTGGTGCCCTTGCGCGGCACGATGCCGATGCGGGCGCCGTAGTTGTCGTCCCACCCGAGCGGAGCCTCGGGGTTCGAGAGGTTGAACACCACCGGGAGGTCCATGAAGATCGCATGATCGCGGGTGATCATGAAGTCGTGCATCATCGTTCCTTGCGGTACCTCGATGGGCGCCGAGTGCACGAGGGCGCCGCTGGCGTCGAGGACGTGATACGTGAGGAATGGTGGCAGTGGCGAGTACCCGAAGAAGTGCAGCTCGCCGGTCTCGGGGCAAAGCTTCGGGTGTGCGGTGAACGCTGTCGTGAGCTTGCCGCCGAAGTCGTCGTATCCGATCGTGTCGAGTTCAGGGCTCAACTCGTACGGCAGGTGGCCCTCTTCGAGCGCCCAGATCCGTCCCGCATGTGCGAGCACGTGGGTGTTGGCGGCGCTGGCCGTGGGGTCGAACATGGCGACAGGGTCGGTCGCTTCGAGTCCGTTTGCGAGCTTGGTGGTCTGCACGTAACGGTTGCGGTACCACGACGCGCTCCCGGCCTCGAGGCGAACGCCGTGCACCATCCCGTCACCGAAGAACCAGTGCCCGGCGGTGCCCGACTTCGGGTTGGATCCGTTGCGCAGGTAGCGACCATTCAACGATGAGGGAATCGAGCCGGTCACTCGAAGGTTCGTGTCCGTGATCTCGTCGGTGACAGGCGCATAGTTCCCTTTGAGGAACCAGGCCAGATCGTCGGAATCGGTGCGTGCGTCGGTGTCCAGATCTGTCATCTCGCGAGTCTTGCAGACCCCTGATCACCGTTCTGGTGCTGGACGACGCGCGAGGCGGACCCCGTTCAGACCGCTGCGTCGTACCCGAAGTCGACGCCCACGTCGAGGTCGTCGACTGCGCTGAACGTGCGGTGAACGAGGGCGTCGAACAGAGCGACGCCTCGTTCGTTGGCCGGGTCGATCGTGAGCAGGCTGGCGCCGAACGATGCAGCGTAGAACAGCAGACCTTCGCGGTAGCCCTGCCAGACCAGCGGTACGGTCACGGCGTCGCTCGGCACGCCGAGCCGATGGAGTTCGGCGACGTATCGCTCGATGAGCGAGCGGTCCTGGGTGCGGCGAAGTTCCGACGTGAGGTTGTTGGCGCAGAAGTACACGACGTCGGTCTGCCCGGGGGCCCGCATCGCCATCTGCCAGTCGATGACGGCGACCGAGCCGTCATCGAGGAAGAAGAGGTTGTCGAGGCGGAAGTCGCCGTGCACCAGAGTGGTCGGGGTGGCAACGTAGCGTTGGATCCACACGGGAATGTCGCTGACGAATCGCTCGCACCAGCGCAGGCACCGCTCGGGGAGCGAGGCGCCGTACCGTTCGAGGAACGTCGGCCAGCCGAGTTCGAACATCGGACCCATCGCCAGGATCTGCGGATCGTCGATCCCTGGCATCCACGCTAGATCCTTCAGGCGAGGGTCCTCGAACCATGCCGCGTGGAGTTGGGCGAGGGTGTCGATGGCGCGTTCGGCCTGCTCGATCGTGGCGCCCATGACGTGGTCGCCTGGAATCGCCGGGGCGAGATCCTCGAGCACCAGGCACGGTGGGTCCTCGATGTTGACGAGCGCGCTTGGCACACGGATCGCCATCGACGGAGCGAGTTCGTCGTAGAAGTGGAACTCGCGCTCCCAGACCCGCGACATCTGGCCGATGATCTGACCGCCCGGGTCAGCGGTGGGCAGCTTGACGATCACTGCGGCGGGCGCGTTCGCGTCCGGCGAGTCGATCGTGACTCGGGCGAGCTGTCCCATGAACCCCTCGCCAGCTGCGATCGGCCGCACATCGATCGAGTCGATCCGGACTTCGAGTGCGGCGGACAACCAGTCGGCTGTGACCTCCTCGAGCGAGCGTGGTGTCGTCCCCATTCGGCCGAACGTAAATCACCCGCTCTCGCGGATTCGCAGTGGAGTGGCCGGACGTCGTGTGCGTTCGGGCGCTCTGGGGGCTCCCCAACGCACACGACGTCCGGCAATCGCGCCCGTCCGTCGGGACCAGGTCGAATTCTTGGAGATTCTTGGGGGAGTCCGGCCAACGGTGCGACACCCCTTGCGTACTGGTCGATGTATGGATTCCGTCGCTGTTGCCGAGCGTGTGAACCGCATCGTTGCGGTCCGCGACGACGCCTGCGCCGATGATGACCTGATCGAAACAGGGTTGGTGGCGGTACGCGAGGCGTGGGCGGACGCCCAACACGCCGCCCTCGTCGCGAAACTCTCTCCCAACGGGTTCGTTGAAGGCCGGATCGCGAAAGCATCGAAGGTGTCGTTGGCGGTCGCCGCGAAGACCACGAAACGGTCCAAGACGTTGGGTGCTACTCCGAAGCTCGCCGAAGCATTGGGTGACGGAGCGACGACAGCAGCGCACATCGATGTCGTCACTCGTGCCGCTGATCTACTGTCCCTCGATCAGCGCGCTGAGTTGATGGCGCGTGCTGATGATCTGGTGGCGGTGGCAGAAGCGGGCACGGTGGAGCAGTTCTCCAAGCGGGTGTCGTCGGAAGTGAAACGGTTGCAGGCCGACGACGGGATGGACCGCTTGGCCCGGCAACGATCGAATGTGCGATTGTCGACGTGGGTCGACGCGACGGCATGTGGAACGTGCGCGGCACGTTCGACCCGGTGACGGGTGTGCGCCTCGACTCGAAGCGCAGTGACGGTCGAGGCGATGTTCGCCGACACCGTCCCCGACGGGTGCCCGCAGGATCCGATCGAGAAGCAGAAGTTCCTCGCCGGGCACGCGTTGATGGCGTTGATCGACGCGACCGCCGGCACTGGACGTGCGGGACGACCCGAGTATGTGGTGGTCATCGACGCCGACGCCGACCCGCACGTGGATGGCGTGGGTCCCATCGCGCA
>JBGTEH010000668.1:0-10475 GCA_041747915.1 Ilumatobacteraceae bacterium | reverse complement strand
GCGGTGTTCCACATCTTCACCCACGCGTTCTTCAAGTGCTGCTTGTTCCTCTGCGCCGGCTCGATCAGCCATTCCGGCTCCCATCACTCGTTCGACATGAAGAAGGACATGGGCGGCCTGCGCAAGAAGATGCCGATCACCTTCGCCGCGTGGATCGTGTCGACGCTGGCCCTCACCGGCGTGTTCCCGTTCGCCGGCTTCTGGTCGAAGGACGAGATCATCGACAACGTCGGCAACAACGGCTACACGCTGCTGTTCTGGGTGGGTCTCGGCGGTGCGGTGCTGACAGCGATGTACATGACCCGAGCGACGTACCTCGTGTTCTTCGGCGAGCCCCGCGGCGCCGCCGCCGGCGAACACCACGGCGACGAAGCGCACGCAGAAGAACACGAGATGGAGGAGATCTCCGTCGGCGCCCCCGAACCCCGCTCCCTCGGCGCCGCCGCCAACGCTCAGCTCGGCCATGGCGCAGGCGACGAGTCGCAAGGAAGAGGTGGCGCAGGCGACGAGGGAAGCGCCAGCGACGAGTCACACGGAGGACACGGAGCGGACGACGGGTCCGACCACCAGCGCAGCCCGCACGAGTCGGGGCCGTTGCTGTTGATCCCGATCGTGATCCTCGCCTTCCTCGCCCTCGTCGGCGGTCTCGTGAATCCGACGCCGTTGGCGTCGCGGTTCGGCGAGGGCGTCGAGGCGCTGAAGAAGTACGTCGAGCCTCGCTCGACCCCGGTCCCATTCGAGGATGTGATCGCCACCGGTCCCGGCGAGTCGATCACGCTCGTCGACGGGCGCCCCGTTGCGGCTCCCAATGCCGAGGAGGGCGAGGAAGGTGTCGAGAAGTCGGGCTGCGGTTACGACGCTCCGCAGCCCGGTACGGCGTGCTTCTTCCCAGCCGTCACCCATGCCGAGCCGACCTTCGCCAAGATCCTGTTGTCGCTCGCAGTGGTCGCGTTCGGCTATGCCGTCGCGATCGCCTTCAACATCGCGTTCTACGGCCGACGCAACAAGCACCTCGTGGGGCTCACCGAACGGTCCAGAGTGATGCGGGGTGGCTTCACGTTCCTCGAGAACAAGTACTACCTCGACGTGCTGAACGAGAACGTCTTCGTGCACGCTGTCGCGCACCCGATTGCCAGGGCCACGAACTGGTTCAATCAGAACGTGCTCGACGCCACCGTCGATGCGGCCGGTGCCGGGGCCCGCCGCACCGGCGAATGGGTCTACGACAACATCGACCAGAAGGTCGTCGACGGTGCCGTCGACGGTTCCGGCTGGATCGCCTCCGAGTCCGGCCACGGTCTTCAATCCACCCAATCGGGCAAGGTCAGTCAGTACGGCGCGCTGCTTTTCGGCGCTGCCGCTGTCGGTGCCATCGTCCTCGTCCTCGTCAACGTGAGCTGAAAGCAACCCCACCATGGAACCACTCACCGATCAGAACTGGCTGCTGAGCGTCGGCACCTTCTTGCCGTTGCTCGGCGTGCTCGTGATGATGTTCGTGCCGCGCGGCGAAGAAGCCACGCACAAGCTCATCGGCATCGTCACCGCCGGGGCCACACTTGCCATCGGCATCATCACGCTGTTCGCGTTCGATTACAGCGAGGCGGGGCGCCTGCAGTTCTTCGTCGACGTCGAATGGATCCCGGTCATCGACGCCGGCTACACGGTGGGTATCGATGGCATCAGCCTGCCGCTGTACATCTTGTCGATGGCGGTCACGTTCCTGGTGATGATCTATTCGTGGGACAACATGCCCGACGCGGGCAACCCCAAGGCGTTCTTCATCCTCATGCTGATCCTGCAGGTCGGCATGGCGGGCACGTTCATGGCGCAGGACCTCATCTTGTTCTTCGTCTTCTTCGAGCTCGTGTTGCTGCCGATGTTCTTCATGATCGGGGTGTGGGGCGGCGAGCAGCGCAAGTACGCCTCGCTCAAGTTCTTCCTCTACACGATGTTCGGTTCGGCGTTCATGCTCGTGGCCTTCATCGCGCTGTACTTCCAGACGGGGGCCGAGAGCTTCGGTTTCCAGTTCCTGATCGAGGCCGGAGCAGGCATCGACAAGAACGTCCAGATCTGGATCTTCGCCGGCATGTTCCTCGGTTTCGCGGTGAAGGTGCCGATGTTCCCGTTCCACACGTGGCTGCCCGACGCGCACACTCAAGCACCTACACAGGGTTCGGTGATCTTGGCGGCGATCCTGCTGAAGCTCGGCACGTACGGCTTCGTACGCATCGCCCTGCCGATGCTGCCGGAAGGGGCGCTGGCATGGGCGCCCGTGATCGGCATCCTCGCCGTGATCGGCATCATCTACGGAGCGCTCGGCTGTCTCGCGCAGACCGACATGAAACGGCTGATCGCGTTCTCGTCGGTCGCCCACATGGGCTTCGTGATGCTCGGCATCTCGACCTTGACGACGTTCGGCATCAACGCTGCCTTGTTCGGCATGGTCGCCCACGGCTTGATCACCGGAATGCTCTTCTTCGTCGCCGGATCGGTGAAGCACCGCTATCACACGCTCGAGATCAAGCGCCTGTCGGGTCTGCTCGTGCAAGCGCCGCGCCTCGGCTGGATCATGGGCTTCGCCGCGATGGCATCGCTCGGCCTTCCCGGCCTTGCCGGCTTCTGGGGTGAGTTCCCCGCGATCCTGTCGGCCTACAGCCCGAACTTCGGCCTCAGCGAAGCGCTGTTCCGTACCCTCATGGTCATCGCGGCCATCGGTACCGTGCTCGCCGCCGGCTACCTGCTGTGGCTCTACCAGCGCACCGCCTTCGGTGAGCCGAGCGCCGAGTTCAGCTCGAACGGATCGGGCCATGGCGGCGTTGCTCACTCGCTGAGTTCGGCCGCCAACGACGACGAGCACGGCCACGACGAGATCTACGACGTCACCCGAATCGAGTGGATCGCGTGGACGCCGTTCCTCATCGCCATCGTCGTTCTCGGTGTGTACCCGCAGTTGCTCTTCAAGGTCATCAACCCGGCGGTCACCGAACTCGTGGCGAACCTCGGACGGTCACTGGGCTGATGCTCGCCACGTTCCTCGCTCAACTCGGCGACTGGTCGTCGCCGTCGATCGACTGGGCCGCGCTCGCGCCCGAGATCGTGTTGGCGATCGGTGTCAACGTGATCCTGATGCTCGATCTGCAGCTCGCCGAGACGAAGAAGTGGGCGATCGCCACGATCACCGGTTTCGTGCTGCTCGGTGCGTTCGTCGCGGTCGTGGTGCTGGCAGTCACCGGCGACGGCGTCAGGTCACTGTTCGACGGGCGTTATGTCGTCGACGACTACGCGCTGATCCTCAAGGCGCTCTTCCTGCTCGCGGCCTACGTGGTCGTGTTGCTCAGCCAGACCGAACTCGAAGAGGGTGGCTACTACCAGGGCGAGTTCTACGTCTTGTTGCTGTGCAGCGTGCTCGGCATGGTGATGATGGCGTCGGCACGCGACCTCGTCAGCATCTTCATCGCCTTGGAGTTGCTGTCGATCCCGGCCTACATGATGGCGGCGTGGAACAAGCGCAACCGCAAGTCGAACGAGGCCGGCATCAAGTACTACTTGCTGGGAGTGTTCGCGTCGGCGGTGCTGCTCTACGGCATGAGCCTCCTCTTCGGCGCCACCGGCTCGACGAAGCTGACCGACATCGGCGCGGCACTGCTCGACGGCGATCTGATCGGCCTCGATGTCGTGGCGGTCGTGTTCGTGATCTGCGGGTTCGCATTCAAGATCTCGGCAGTGCCGTTCCACCAGTGGGCACCCGACACGTACGAGGGTGCGCCCACTCCGGTGACGGCGTTCTTCTCGGTGGCGACCAAGGCAGCGGGATTCGTGGCGCTGATGTCGGTCGTGTTCATCGCCTTCCCCGGAGCCGACGGCGTCTACCAGCCGTTGATCTGGGTGATGGCCGTGCTGACGATGACGATCGGGAACGTGCTCGCGCTGCGTCAGACCAACATCGTGCGGATGCTCGCCTACTCCTCGGTGAGTCAGGGCGGGTTCATCCTGATGCCCCTGGCCTTCGCCGGAGAACCGGGTGTCGGAGCCGCCGCGCTGAACGCCGTGGTCGTGTACCTCGTGGCGTATGCGTTCATGAACCTCGGCGCGTTCGCCGTGGTGATCGCCGTGTCGCGCAAGACGCGCAGCGGCGAGATCTCGTCGTTCGGTGGGCTCTTCTCGTACGCCCCGGGACTGGCGGTAGCGATGACGATCTTCTTCGCGTCGCTCGCCGGCATCCCGCCGCTCGCCGGGTGGTTCGCCAAGTTCAACTCGTTCAAGGCGGTGCTCGACGCGGGCACGACCTCGGCCTATGTGATGGCTGCGATCGCGGCTGTCAACACGGTGATCGCAGCGGCCTATTACATGCGAGTACTACGCGTCGTGTGGATGGACGAGGTGCCCGACGGCGACGTCACGCCGGTGAAGTCCCCGGCGCCGGTCGTCGCCGCACTGGCGATCACCGTGCTCGGCACCATCGTGCTCGGCGTGTTGCCCAACCTCATCGCCCGCGTCGGTGCCCCTGACGCCCTTCTCGGCGCCTTCACCCCCTAGCCGGTCCGGAAGCGGCGATGACTGCGTTGCGCCGGTTCGTCGCTGCCCTGAGGCAGCGTCCTCACGGCGCGCCTTGTCCTCCCCACTGCCGATCCCGGCTGAGTCCTGAATGACGGCGGAGATTCGGGGGGAGATCGGGCTACGGGGGGCGATCGCGTTCGAGCGGTTCATGGAACTCGCGCTCTACGGGGTCGAGGGGTTCTACACGAAGGCCGATGGGGGATCGGCGGGGCGGCGCGGCGACTTCATTACGTCGCCCGAGGTGGGCCCGCTGTTCGGGGCAGTGATCGCCCGGTACCTCGACGCCGAGTGGGAACGGATCGGTCGGCCCGATCCGTTCACGGTCGTCGACCTCGGTGCGGGGCCCGGCACGCTCGCACGGTCGGTGTTGGCCGCGCGGCCGATGTGTAGCGGTGCAATGCGATACGTCGCGGTCGAAGTGTCGGCTTCACAGCGGAGCCGTCATCCCGACGGCGTCGAGTCGGCGGCATCGCTGCCCGCCGAACCGTTCGAGGGTGTGGTGATCGCCAACGAACTGCTCGACAACCTCCCCTTCCGGTTGGCGGTGTTCGACGGCGGTTGGCGCGAGGCGTTCGTCGACGTCGGAACCGACGGCAAGTTCGTCGAGTTGCTGTCGGCCCCATTCGATCCCGTTCCCGCCTGCCTGCCGTCTGTGGCGCCGTTCGGAGCTCGCGCGCCGATCATCGATCGGGCTGCCGCGTTCGTGGCACACGCCTGCGAACTCGTGCGTTCGGGATCGGTGGTGGCGATCGACTACGGGTCGCCTATCACTGCGATGCTGGCCGGTCGCCCCTGGCGGGAGTGGTTGCGCACCTACCGCGGCAACGAGCGCGGTGACCACTATCTCGCGGTGCCTGGCACCCAGGACATCACGATCGACGTGCCGATCGACCAGCTCCCCGAGCCCGACACGGTGCGCGCCCAGGCCCAGTTCCTCCAGCGGTGGGGTGTCGACGAGCTCGTGAGCGAGGGCAGGCTCGTGTGGACCGAGCAGGCCGCCCGGCCCGGTCTCGAAGTGATGAAGATGCGCAGCCGGATCAGCGAAGCCGAGGCACTGCTCGACCCGGCCGGGCTCGGCGGTTTCCTGGTCGCCGAATGGCGCGCCCCTTCACCGTTCTCGTGAACTCGTTGCGGAATAGTTCGCGGACGAGTTCACGAGAAGGGGGCTGATCTACGATCGGTGCATGGCTGAACAGGGCAACGCCAATGAGCATCACGACACGATCGACGCACTGAGCGCAGAGAATCGGACGTTCCCGCCATCCGACGCGTTCGCCGCGAACGCACTCGTCACCGGCACGTTCCTGTACGACGAGGCCGCGGAGGACGACGAAGCCTTCTGGGCGCGCCAGGCAGCGGACCTGCTGGACTGGGCGAAGCCGTGGGACACCATCCTCGACTGGCAGCTTCCCGATGCGAAGTGGTTCCTCGGCGGTCAGCTCAACGTGGCCCACAACTGTCTCGATCGCCACGTGCTCGCCGGCAAGGGCGACAAGGTTGCCATCCACTGGGAGGGCGAACCAGGTGACACCCGCACCATCACCTATCAGCAGTTGCTCGACGAGGTCAGCCAGTTCGCCAACGTGCTCATCTCCCTCGGCGTCGAGCGCGGCGACCGGGTGAACATCTACCTCCCGATGGTTCCCGAGGCCGTGGTGGCGATGCTCGCCTGCGCCCGTATCGGTGCCGCCCACAGCGTGGTGTTCGGCGGGTTCTCTGCCCAGTCTCTGTCCGATCGCATCAACGACGCCGAAGCCAAGGTGCTCGTCACCGCCGACGGCGGATACCGGCGCGGGACCGTCTTCGCGCTCAAGCCCGCCGCCGACGAGGCATGCGCATCGGCCCCGACGATCGAACACGTCGTGGTGGTCAAGCGCGGCGGCAACGATGTCGACATGGTCGAGGGTCGCGACCACTGGTACCACGACCTGATCGACGGTGCGTCGACCGACTGCCCCGCCGAGCCGATGGACTCGGAGCAACTGCTCTTCCTGCTCTACACCTCGGGGACCACCGGCAAGCCCAAGGGCATCATGCACACCTCGGGTGGATATCTCACGCAGGTCACCTACACCCACAAGTACGTCTTCGATCTACATCCCGAGACCGACGTGTTCTGGTGCACGGCCGACGTCGGTTGGGTGACCGGGCACAGCTACATCGTGTACGGGCCCCTGTCGAACGGGGCGACACAGGTGATGTACGAAGGAGTGCCGAACCATCCCGACAACGACCGGTTCTGGGAGATCATCGAGAAGTACGGGGTCACGATCTTCTACACGGCGCCCACCGCCATTCGCACCTTCATGAAGTGGGGAGCGCAGGAGCCGGCCAAGCACGACCTCTCGTCGCTGCGCGTGCTCGGCAGCGTGGGTGAGCCCATCAACCCCGAAGCGTGGATGTGGTACCGCGAGCACATCGGGGGCAATCGCTGTCCGATCGTCGACACCTGGTGGCAGACCGAGACCGGCGGCATCATGATCAGCCCGCTCCCCGGAGCGACGACGACGAAGCCTGGTTCGGCAACGTTCTCGCTCCCTGGCGTGTCGGCCGAGGTGATCGACGACGACGGCCATCGGGTCGACAAGGGCGGCGGTTACCTCACTCTGACACGACCGTGGCCAGGAATGCTTCGCGGCATCTGGGGAGATCCGCAACGCTTCCGCGACACCTACTGGTCGCGCTTCGAGGGCAGGTACTTCGCCGGCGACGGAGCGAAACTCGACGACGACGGCTACCTGTGGTTGCTCGGGCGAGTCGACGACGTCATGAACATCTCGGGTCACCGCATCTCCACGACCGAGGTGGAGTCCGCGCTCGTCTCGCATCCCGCGGTTGCCGAAGCGGCTGTTGTCGGCGCCACCGATGCGACGACCGGCCAGGCGATCATCGCGTACGTGATCCTGCGCGGCGGCCACGACGTCGACGCCGAGGTGTTGCGCAGCCATGTCGCCGACGAGATCGGGGCGATCGCCAAACCGAAACAGATCTACATCACCGCCGACCTCCCCAAGACCCGCTCGGGAAAGATCATGCGCCGGCTCTTGCGTGATGTCGCCGAGGGCCGCAACATCGGCGACACGACCACGCTCGCCGATGCGTCGATCGTCGACGAATTGCAGGCACGAGCGGCGGCATCGTCCGAGGACTGAACATCGCCGCCGGAACGCGCCCGAGCGTCGAACGGGACCGGCCGACATCGGCTCAAGGGATCACCCCGACGTGCCGATAGCACACCATGGTTCCGCCTGATGGAGTGCGAAGCAAGCGTCTCCCCACGATGTCGTGGGCGTCTGTGGTCGACGATGCTCCACCGGTCGACATCGCGCCGCCAGTCGACGACGTCGCGCCGATCGACGACGTCGCGCCGATCGACGACGCGTCCGCGATCGCGCCCCACGCGCTCTCGTTCGCGCTGGTCGACGCCACCGCACCGTTGACCGAACCCGTTCCGCTCGATCTGTCGATCGCTGCATCGCTGGCGCCGATCGTCGCGTCGATGCCGTCGGACGGCGATCCGATCATCGAACCCATCTCGTTCGCTCCGCTGGTGTTCGACGAACCCGAGCCCGAACCCCCCATCGTGAGGTTCGCCCCGCTGCGGCCCATCGTGCCGGCGATCGCTGACCACATCGTCGCCGACGACGAGGAAACGTCCGCGGATGCGGCCGGCACCGTGCCGATGGCCTACGTACAGGCCGAGCCGGCAGCGGTGACGGTGGTGGACGAAGTCCCCTCGACCGAGCTCCCTCTGATCGTGGAGGCGACCGCGGTCCCCGAGGTCCCGAGCGATGTCGACGGCGATGTCGTTGCCGTTGTCGATGTCGCGCCGATCCCGAGCGGGCCATGGCTCCCGCAGATCGCTCGAGTCGAGGCACCGGCGCAACAGCCCGTGGTGTACGAGATGCCGTTCGAGCACCAGCCCACGGCGACTCGTCAACGTCGCAGTTCGAGGCGGGGACTCAAACTGGTGCTCACCTTGGTCGTGTTGGGAGGCCTCGTTGCTGCGGGAATCGTCTTCGGGCGGCCCTACCTCTTCCCCGACACGTGGGACGCGGCCACGCAGCCATATGCCGAGGCAGTCGAGTTGGCGCGCGGAGTGGAGTACACCGCTCCGATCGCAGTCGTCGCCGAGCCCACCGCCGACTACACCGCCCGCCTGGGCGCAGTACTGGTCGGTGACTGGGCCGACGAGGAGCCAGCGCTGCGCGCACTCGGATTGTTGAACGGGCCCACCACCGAGGAGAGCGTCACCGATCTGCTCGCCGACTGGCAGGACGCCACCTACTCCAGCGCCGACGGTCAGGTCTACACCGACCTCGGCGTCAACGGCGCACACGCCGAGGCGGAGATCACGAGAGAGATGGCAGTGGCATCGCTCGACCAGCAGTTCGACTGGTCCCGCGGACAACCCGACCGCACTCTCGACGGCCAGACGCTGACGCTCGCCGAGGTGCAACGTCAAGCCGCGGCGGTGCTGGCCGACTCATCCTTCGCAACAACGCTCGACCCGCTCTTGCCCGGCGTGCTCGCATTCGTGCCGCCGGTGGTGGGCTACAAGGCACTCGGCGCCGCGACCTTTGCCGAGTTCGAGAACCCTGGAACGCAGAATCTCCTGGCGCAGATCGGTCCGACCGGCCCGGGTCCGCTCGTGGGCGACGCACCGGTCGCCGCCGTCGAGCCGACGCTGGACGAAACCGACACCGCAGTAGGCACGCCGCGAACCCTCGATCGATCGTTCTGGTTCCTCGTGTTCGCCGGATTCCTCGATTCGCGAGCGGCGTACGACGCGAGCGAATCGGTCGTGGAGAACACACTTGTCACAGCCGATCGGGCAGGCACGCAGTGCGTGTACGTCTCGTTCTCCGGAGGCGATGTCGCCCAGACCGCCACGCTGCGCGGCGCGCTCGAAGCTTGGTCGGCGTCGGCCCCGGCGGAGTACGCGTCGAGCGTCACCGTTCGCGACGACGGTTCGCTGCAACTCGTCTCGTGTGACCCCGGTGTCGGCTTCGAGACCGCCAACCGCCTCGGCGTGGCGCGCGAACTCATCGGATGGCGCACGGCTGAACTGGCCACCCGCGAAGCGGCCGTCGACGGCACCGATGCCGACGCAGCATGGGCCCTCGTGGAAGCCTCCAACGTCGGCGTCGAACTCGGTGCACTCCCCGGCGACACGTCGCCCGCGGAGTCGGCGGCCGCAGCCCGAACGGCAGTTGCGACGGTGCTCAGTTCCGCAGGCTGATCAGTCGCGGAAGTTCTGGAACTGCAACGGGATCCCGAGGTCCTCGGCCTTCAGCGCAGCGATTACGGCCTGCAAATCGTCGCGCTTCTTCGCCGTGACCCGGATCGCCTCGCCCTGGGTCTGGCTCGAGACCCCTTTCGGGCCGACCTCCTTGATCAACTTGTTGACCTCGCGCGCCTTGTCCGACGAGATCCCCACCTTGATCGTCACGACCTGGCGCACCGTGTTCTGGGTGGCGTCCTGGATGTCGCCGTAGTCGACGCCCTTCAGCGACAGACCGCGCTTGACGAGCTTCTCCTCGAGCACGGTGCGCAGGGCGTCGAGGCGGTCCCGGCTCACGGTGTGCAACGTGATCACCATCTCGTTCTGCTCGATCGTGGAGTTGGTGTTCTTGAAGTCGAAACGGTTGGCGATCTCACGCTGCGCCTGGTCGACTGCGTTGCGAACCTCCTGGGCGTCGACTTCGGACACGACATCGAACGTGGGCATGTCTCCACAGTAGCGACCGGTCTGGATCCGGCGTGGCGCCGGCAGCGTCGAACGGTACGCTCAGGCCGCCCCGTCCATCGCTCGTTCGGGGTACGCACACACAAGTCATGGGTCGGTGCCCGAGCGGCCAAAGGGAGCAGACTGTAAATCTGCCGGCACTGCCTTCGAAGGTTCGAATCCTTCCCGG
>JBGTEH010000667.1:0-4136 GCA_041747915.1 Ilumatobacteraceae bacterium | reverse complement strand
GGTGACCACGTCGGGGCTCACGTCGGCGTGTTCGAAGCCGAACCAGCGACCGGTGCGGGCAAATCCGGTCTGGATCTCGTCGACGATCATCAAGGCGCCGACCTCGTCGCACAGTTCTCGTATCCCCTGCAGATACTCGGTCGTGGCCGGGTGAACGCCGCCTTCGCCCTGGACCGGCTCGATCAACACGGCTGCGACCGATCCGTCGACGGCCTGGCGCATGGCGTCGAGGTCACCCCATGCGACGTGGCGGAATCCGTCGGGCATCGGAGCGAACGGCTCGTGCTTGGCAGGCTGGCCGGTCGCCGCCAGCGTCGCGAGGGTACGACCATGGAAACCACCGAGCGCGCTCACGACTGTGTGGCGACCCCGGCCGCCGTGCTTGCGCGCCAGCTTGATGGCACATTCGTTGGATTCGGCGCCCGAGTTGGTGAAGAACACCTGGCCACGTCGTCCCGTCGCCTGCAGCAAGAGGTCGTTGACCTTCACTGCGGCTTCGGTCGCCACCGGATTGGCGAAGAAGTTCGACACGTGGACGAGCCGGTCGAGCTGATCGCCGACCGCTTCGGCAATGACAGGGTTGGAATGCCCGAGCGAGACGACCGCGATCCCGGCAAGGAAGTCGAGGTAGCGCTTGCCGTCGACGTCCCACAACTCGGTGCCGCGTCCGCGTTCGAACATGATCGCAGGTGGGCCGAACACCGGCATGAACGGGCAATTCGTCATCGGTGCATGATCGAATGCGTGGGCGGTCATGAAGGTGTCTCCCGCTGGTCGATGACCATCGTGCCGATTCCGGCGTCGGTGAAGATCTCGAGCAACAACACGTGAGCGATGCGACCATCGAGGATGTGGGCTCGATGCACGCCATTGCGGACCGCATGAGTGCAACTGGCAACCTTCGGGATCATGCCTCCGGCGATCTTGCCGTCGGCGACGAGCTGATCGATCTCGTCGGCCGTCGCCTGACGGATGAGACTGGCCGCGTCGGTGACATCGCGCCGGAGGCCCTCGATGTCCGTGAGGTAGACGAGCTTCTCGGCGCCGATTGCCTCGGCGATCGCACCTGCGACGGTGTCGGCGTTGATGTTGTACGCCTGACCGAAGTCGTCGCTGCCGATGGTGGCGATCACCGGAATGAACTCGTCGTCGATCAGGCCGTGGATGATCTCGGGGTTGATGGCACTGACGTCGCCCACGAAGCCGAGGGACTCGTCACGAGCCGTGGCACGGATGAGGCCGGCGTCCACACCGCTGATGCCAACGGCGAATCGGCCGTGGACGTTGATCGCGGCAACGAGTTGCGGGTTGACCTGGCCCTTCAGCACCATGCGGGCGATGTCGACCGTCTCGGCGTCGGTCACCCGGAGACCGTCGACGAACTGGGGCTGCTTGCCGAGGCGCACCATCATGTCGGAGATCTGCGGACCACCGCCGTGCACGACGATGGGGCGCATGCCGACCAACCGCATCAGGACGATGTCTTCGGCGAACAGACTCAGGGCGTCGTGGTCGGACGTACCGGCGAGAGCGTTGCCGCCGTACTTGACCACGACGGTCTTGCCGGCGAAACGACGGATGTACGGCAACGCCTCCACGAGCACCGACGCCTTGACGGCGGCCGCATCGGTCTGGCTGCTCAGCAGGTTCACAGACGTCACGGCGCCAGACCGATCGTGGTGAGACCGGCGGTCTCGTCGAGGCCGAGGGCGACGTTGGCGGCCTGCACCGCGCCGCCCGACGCGCCCTTGGTGAGGTTGTCGATGGCGCACATGGCGATCACGGTGTTGGTGCGTCGGTCGTATCGCCCGGAGACGTGGGCGGCGTTCGCGCCGAGAACCGACTTGGTCGCCGGTGGCGAGTCCACGACGGCGACGAACGGTTCGTCGGCGTAGAACGACCGCAGCACCGCAGCGACCATCTCCTCGTCGCAGCCGGTGGCGCCCTGCGCCGTACATGTGGCGAGGAGCCCCCTGCTCATCGGGACGAGGTGCGGGGCGAAGATCAGCTGCACTCCGATCTCCTGCTCCATCTCGGGCGTATGTCGATGCGTCGTGAGTCCATATGCGACGGCGTTCGAGTCGATGTTGGTGAACGTGTTGGTGTCGGTCGGTGCACGGCCCGCTCCGGTGATGCCGGTCAGCGTGTTGACGGCGACGCCAGTGGTCTCGATGAGGCCGGCCTCGACGAGCGGGCGCAGAGCCAGTGTGGCTGCAGTCACGTGGCAACCGGGTGTGGCGACGAGACGAGCGCCCTTCAGGTCGCTGCGATGGAGTTCTGGGAGCCCGAAGACGGCCTCGGCGAGGAGGTCGGGTTCGGTGTGCTCGAATCCGTAGTAACTCGGGTACAACGAGGGGTCCTTCAGACGGAACGCCGCCGAGAGGTCGACCACGCAGCCGACGCGACCGACGAGCGACGGCGCGATATCCATCGACGCTGTGTGCGGCAGGCCGAGGAAAACGAGATCCAACCCGGCGAGCGAATCGTGCGACCCGGACAGGTCCAACTCCCCGAACACGAGATCGGGATAGGCGACCGCCAGCGACGGGTAAATGTCGGCCGCTCGTCGCCCGGCCATCGAGTCGCCGGTCGCCAACTCCACCTCGAACTGTGGATGCTGCGCGATCAGTCGAAGCAGTTCGGCCCCGGTGAAACCCGACGCCCCGACGATTCCCACACTGATCCGCCCCGACATCTGCATGATCATACACATCTCCGCATACTCATGCAACCACCCGAGTACGCGATGAGATTCTGGTGCGGCGGGCGGCCCGGAATCTCATCGCTTGGATGGATTGGGTGCGGGGCGCGGCTGGGTCGGGCAGACTGGGGAGGTGATTCCTGGTTCACCTCCGACGAAGGGGCGGCTGCTGGTCGCCACGCCGCCGCTCGAGGACGCGAACTTCGACCGCACGGTGATCTTCATGCTGGAGCATCACGACGAGGGGGCCATCGGCGTCGTCATCAATCGGCCGAGCTACGAGGCGCTCGACGAGCCACTCGACCGCTGGATCGATCTGCAATCGGCGCCATCGTCGGTCTTCTCCGGTGGTCCCGTCGAAGAGAGTGCTTTGATCGCACTCGCGGAGACGACAGCGCCGCTCGACGACACCACCGATCACCTCTCCCCCATCGTCGGCACGATCGCCTCGGCCGATCTCACTGCCGATCCCGCCCTGGTCGCAGCCGAGGTGAAGGGCGTGCGCGTGTTCCGCGGATATGCCGGTTGGGGCCCGGGTCAGCTCGAAGGGGAGATCGAGGCCGGCGCATGGCTCGTGCTCGACTCGGAACCGGGTGACATCTTCTCCGACGATCCCGACGAATTGTGGCGAAATGTCCTGCGACGCCAACCGGGCCGGCTGGCGTGGCTCGCGAACGCGCCGGACGACCTCAGTTCGAACTGAGCGCATCGAGGAAATGGTGACGGTGTGCCCGGTCGGGGCCGGCGCGGCGTCGGTCGACTACTTCGTCGGCGAAGCTGCACGCGTCGGGCGAGGTGTCGGCACGCAGATGATCACCGAGTTCGTCGACTTCGTGTGGGCGCACGACCCATGGCCCACGCATCTCGTCGTTCCCGTGAACTCCGCCAACGAGCGATCGTGGCGGGCGCTGTTGAGCGCAGGCTTCCACCTCGTCGGCCGTGGAGAACTCGAGCCTGACAATCCGGTCCACGATCGATTGCACGAGATCCTGCGGATCGACCGGCCCGCTTGAATCGACGGGGCGACGAGTGCGTACGGTCGTCCCATGGACGACACGAGCACGGAGATCAGCGCACCGGATTGGGCCCGTCCGCTCGTGCACTTCGAGATCCTCGCCCGCGACGCCGCCGCACAGCGAGCGTTCTATGCGGAACTGTTCAACTGGTCGATCGGCGACGGCCCGATCATGACCTTCCCGAGTGGCCTCGGCGGACCCGAACCAGGCCCGGCCGGTCACATCCGTGCCAACGATCGGCCCGGCTTCGCTCTCTACATTCAGGTCCGCGATCTCGACGGATCGCTGGAGCGCGTCGCCGCCCTCGGCGGACAGGTCGTCTCGCAACCGTTCGACGTTCCCGGCGGTCCCACACTCGCCGCGATCGAGGACCCCGAAGGTAACCCGCTGGTGCTCGTTCAGCAGTGAGTCAGTCGACT
>JBGTEH010000666.1:0-6697 GCA_041747915.1 Ilumatobacteraceae bacterium | reverse complement strand
GTGTTCGCAGGCGCCAGGTCACCGGTACGGGCGAGTTCGTTGCCCGCGATGTTGTCCTGCGTCACGAGCACCGCCCGCTCACCCAGTTCCTCGGCGAGCGCTACCCCGATCGGGCCACCGATGGGGTCGAACACGACGATGGTGCCCTCGCCGGGAAGGTCGACATCACCGCGGCGGACATCGGCGACGTCGAGAACCAGCGCGTCGGCCGATGTGATGTAGGGCCGCGATCCCGGCACCGATCCGGTCGCTTGGATCAGTACCGCAGCAGGAGAGTGGTCCCACGCGTCGGTCGAGACCCGAACGTCGATTCCGAGCCGAGCGCCTTCGCGTTCCCACCATTCGACGAGTGGCCCGTGCGGACCCGACGCTCTGGCGTGGCCGCCGACCCGATCGTCGCGCTCGATCAGGGTGACCCGATGGCCGCGGATCGCAGCGACGCGAGCGGCCTCGAGTCCTGCTGGTCCGGCGCCGACGACGACCACGTCGCGGGGATGCATTGTCGGCGAGTACCAATCGGGGTCCTCGGTCTCGCGCCCGCTCGTTGGTTCGCCGACGCAGGTGACGATCGGATTGCGGGCGTCGCGTACCTGGCACGTCTGGTTGCATCGAGTACACGGCCGGATTCGTTCGATGTGGTCGGCAGCGATTTTCGCAACCAGGTCGGGGTCGGCGATCTGGGCCCTCGTCATTTCGACCGCATCGGCCAGGGCCGGGTCGTCGTATCCGCCGAGCGCCCATTCGGCCTGGCCGACATCGATGATCGAGCCCTGGAGGATCACCGGTACGTTCGGAGATGATGTGTGGACGGCGGCGCGTATCGATCGACACAGCTCGATGTTGAAACCGGTCGGCTCGTGGAAGTCTGGTCGCGTCTTCTCCACGGTGTAGATCGAGCCACGGGTCACGACGAGGTAGTCGAGCCCTGACACGAGCGCACACGCGATGTCCGGCGCCATCTCGGGCGTGATCCCCGCCCACGGTGCGAGTTCGTCGCACGACAGCCTCATGCCCACGACCCGGTCGCCGGCCGCTGCCCGAACTGCCTCGATCACGTGACGAGCGAAACGCAACCGATCCTGGCCCCATTCGTCGTCGCGTTGGTTGGTGAGGCCCGACAGGAACTGCCGAACGAGGCTGTGCTGGCCGGCGTTGATCTCCACGCCGTCGACGTCGGCATCGACGGCGATCCTCGTCGCGGCGCCGAATCCGCCGATGACGGCGGCGACATCTTCGGGCTCCATCCACTTGGGGACTTCGCGGCTGTTGACCTCCGGAACGCGCGAGGGAGCCCACATCGGCGCTTGGCTGTACGCCGACGAACCCTGCCCCCCGGCGTGGTCGAGCGAAGCGATCACGAGCGAGCCGAGCGGTCGGCAGGCCCGCACGATGTCGGCCCAACCCTGGCCACAGCGATCGGCGAGAGGAGCCCGTTCGTAGGGCCAGTCGGACGAATGGACCGATGCGCCTTCGACGACGATCGTGCCACAGCCGCCGCGTGCCCGACGCTCGTAGTACGCGACCTGGCGGTGCGGGATCGAGCGGTCGTCGGCGCCGAGGTTGGTCACGTGAGGGCCGAACATCACTCGGTTGGGCGCATCGCGCGCGCCAAGGGTGATCGGTGTCAGCAACTGCATCAAGACGTCAATTGTGGCTGAGGGAGTGTTCCTCGCGCCGAATCATCCGCTTGATGTTGCTCGTGTGCTTCAGCAGGATCAGCGCGCACACGCCCGCCACGGCCAGCAGTTCCCAACGCGGTTGGTCCATCACGATGATGCCGATCGGCACGAGCGCCACTGCGATCAGCGACCCGAGCGCCGCCTTACCGGTCAGTCGCGTCACGAGCCACCAGATCGCGACGGCCAGCGGCGCAAGGATCGGCTGGACGACGAGCAACGCTCCGGATCCGGTCGCCACTCCCTTGCCGCCCTTGAAGTGACGGAACACCGGGAACATGTGGCCGACGACTGCGGCGGCCGCGCACCAATACGCCGCTGGACGGCCGTCGACCACCAGGCCGAGGCCAGCGGCCACGGCACCCTTGCCGGCGTCCAGCCCGTAGACCCAGATGCCTTTGCGCCAACCAAGTGCTCGCGTCACATTGGATGCGCCGGGATTTCCCGAGCCGAACGTGGAGATGTCGACCCCGTTCGCGCGGGCGATCAGGATCGCGCTCGGGAACGTGCCGATGACGTAGCTGAGCACGACGACGACAAACACCAGAGTCGATCCTTGCAGCTCCTCACAACAATCGGACACCGAGCCGCACGACCGACGGGCTACGGTGTCGACCCCCGTGGACGCCCAACTCTTCCCCGAGCTCGACGCCGAGCGCTCGTACCTTGCATTCGCGCTGTCGTCGCGCGACCGGATGATCCAGCGACTCGAGGCGGTCGATCCCGCGGCGTCCGCCGACGATTTCACCAAGGAGTACATCGAGGTCACCGTCGCGGACGCGCTGGAGGATCTGCGCGGGTCGGGTTCGGGCGAATTCTTCGGACGCATCGACGAGTGGTACATCGGTCGGCGACACATCGAAGACGAACGCCACGATCCGGTGGTGGTGGACTGGCGCGCTCCGATCGCGGAACCGTTCTACCGCGCGACGTCGGTCGACCCGCTGGGCGTGGCGTTCCGCCGGCGCTACACCATCGACGACGGTGACCTGATCGCCTATCTCGACGAGCATCTCGACGATCCCGATGAGGGCGAGGTCGCCGGGGGCATCCCTGATCCGGTGCTCGCGCAGATCGGAGCGGAGCGTTCCGGCGAGATGCGCGAGATCGTATCGACGATCCAAGCCGAACAGGATCTGGTCATCCGAGCACCGATGGATCAGGTGCTCGTCGTGCAGGGTGGACCTGGAACCGGCAAGACCGCTGTCGCTCTGCACCGCGCCGCGTTCCTGTTGTTCGAACATCGTGGTCGGCTCGCACGCGACGGGGTCTTGGTGGTGGGACCGAACCGGGCCTTCCTCGACTACATCGCAAACGTGCTGCCGTCGCTCGGCGAGCGTTCCGTGCGCCAGGCCACGGTCGATGAGTTGTGCATCCCCCGGGTGGAGGTCACGAGCGACGACGATGTCGCAACGGCGCGTTGGAAAGGAGACGCGGCGAGACTCGACGACCTCAGCGCCCTTGCGCTCTCGGCGATCCGGCCGCCCGACGACGACGTGCGCATTCCCATCGGTGCGCGCACCCGCGTGATCGCCCGCGATCTCTTCGCCGAGTGGCTGGAGATCGCAACATCCGGTTCCAGTCCGCTCAATCAGCGTCGCGAACGGATGCGATCGCTGGCGCAACGCGAGCTGCTCCGCCAGACCGGTTCCGACGACGCGTGGCGGCGAGCCGCACCGCTCAAGGCCGCGATCAACACGGCGTGGCCGACCCAGAAGCCGATTCGGCTCGTCGATCGGCTGTTGCCCGGACCGTCCGGCAAGCGCCGAGCCTGGACTCGGGCGGACCAGTTGCTCGTCGACGAGGCGAACTCGATGCTCAATGGCTCACCGTTCACGTATGGCCATGTGATCGTCGACGAAGCGCAGGATCACTCGGCGGTCGCATTGCGCGTGATCGGCCGACGAAGCCCGACCGGTTCGATGACGCTGGTCGGCGATGTGGCCCAGTCGACCACGCCGGCCGGCCAGGAGCGGTGGTCGGCGGTTTTCGATCACCTGACGGTGCGCGAGCGTCCGCCCGGAACGGTCGCCGACCTCACGATCGGCTACCGCGTTCCCGAGCCGATCCTCACGGTGGCCAATCGGCTGTTGCCGCTGACCGGCGTGAATGCCCAGGAGAGTCGCAGCGTCCGCCGCACGGGTGGACCGCCGAGCTGGCGGCGGGTGGTGTCGGCGGATTTGGCCGACGCCGTCGCCGACCTCGCCGTGTCGACGAAGCAGCGACGTCGCATCAGCGCCATCGTGGCCTCGCCCGTGTGGCATGACGCACTCGCGGCCGCGTTGCTCGCCCGTGATCTCACCGCCGTCGACCATGTGCACGATCTGGATCCGTACGAACTGCCCGTCTTCGCGCCCGAGGCCGTGAAGGGTCTCGAGTTCGACGGGGTGATCGTCGTGAATCCCCACGAGATCCTGAACGAGGGGACCGACCGCGATGTCACCGAGCGCGGCGCCCGTCTGCTGTACGTGGCGATGACCAGGGCGGTGCAGGAACTGCACTTCGTGACTGACGCCGACATCCCCGAGGTGCTCGACACCGTCGACCGGGCCTCGGATGGCCCGTCGCACTGATCCGCATCAGATACAAGTACAATACAAGTCGTGACCTGGGATCCTGATCAGTACCGCCGCTTCGCGACGGAGCGGGCGCAACCATTCCATGACCTCCTCGCACGTCTCGGCGACGAACCGGTTTCGCGAGCGGTGGATCTCGGCTGCGGGCCCGGTGGACTCACCACTCTGGCATCGCGTCAGCTGGCGATCGGGCACATGACGGGCATCGACGATTCGCCGACCATGCTCGCTGCTGCATCCGAGCATGCGGGCGCCAACGTGACGTTCGAAGCCGGCGACATCGCAACGTGGACATCGGATGCCGATCACGATCTCGTGCTCGCCGCTGCGAGTTTGCAGTGGGTGCCGAACCACGCCGTCGTGCTGGGCCGATGGATCGGTGCGCTCGCGCCCGGTGGTCGGCTCGCCGTGCAGGTGCCGGCCAACAGTCACGCGCCCACGCACGTGGTGGCCGATCGCGTCGCCCACCGCGACGCGCACCGCTCGGCGTTCGGTGCGCTGGGTCCGCCGGCTGATCCTGTTGCTCGCAATGTGCTGGCTCCGCATTCGTACGCGACGATTCTCCACGACCTCGGATGTGTTGACATCGACGTCGACCTCCACGTGTACCCGCACGTTCTGGCGTCCACCCGTGATGCCGTCGAATGGGTGAAGGGCACGACGCTGACGCGCTTCCGATCGGCATTGTCGCCCGACGCGTACGAGGAATTCGTTGCCGACTACGAACGCGAGCTTCTCGCCGAGATGGGTGACCGGGAACCCTGCTTCTTCCCCTTCGACCGCATTCTCTTCGTCGCCCGTCGGCCCTGGAACGCATGACGAGCCGTCAACGCGTGATGCCGATGGTCGGGCTCGGCGCATCGCGATGGATGGCGCTCGGTGGAGTGATCGGTCCTGTGGCGTTCGTGGGAGCGTGGGCAACGGGCGCGGTGCTCACGTCCGTGGAGTACTCGGTGGCCACCGACGCGATCAGTCGGCTCGCCGCTGTTGGCTCCGACGTTCGTTGGCTGATGACTGCCGGGTTCATCATCTTCGGGGTCGGCCTGATGGCGTTCGCCACCGCTTTGCGATGTCGCCTCGACGGGTGGGCCTGGGCGGCAGCGGGCGCAACCGGCGCCATCGCTCTCGTCGTCGCAGCTGCGCCTCTGGATCGTTCCGACAATGTCTCCACGCTCCATGGCATCGCGGCGGCCGCTGGGTACGTGGCGCTGGTGGCGACGCCGTTGCTGGCGGCGCGTCCCCTGCGTCGGTGCGGTCACGAACTGCTGGCGCTTTCCGGTTCGGTGTGCGGTGCCCTCGCGATTGTGGCGCTGGCCATCTCGGCGGCCCCTGCGCCAACGGGCCTGTTCCAGCGAACGGGGTTGACGCTCGTGGACGCATGGATCGTGGCAACGTCGGTGGTGATTCTGCGAGGGGCGGAGTTCGACCGCCCGGCGCCATGAACGGTGTCAGCGGCGGCCGATGGTGACGGCGACGCGCTCGGGCTTGGAGTGATCCATCATCGGCCGCGGTCGTTCGGAGGAGGCCGAAAGCATGGCCGCCTCACCGTGTCCCCTGACGCACTCGGGATCGGGTCCGTCGAGAGGAATCCCGACGAAGAACTTCGCCGCCATGCACCCCCCTTGGCACGCGTCGAAGCTCCCGCACGACGCACAAGCGCCGGCTGACTGTGGCTCACGCAGTTCGGCGAACAGGTCGCTGTGCTTCCACACGCGGGCGAACCCGCCTCCGTCGCGTACCGAACCGGCCTTGAACTCGTCATGGATCACGAACGGGCACGCGTACACGTCGCCGATGGGGTCGATGAGACAGACCACTCGTCCCGCCCCGCACATGTTCAGCCCCGGGAGCGGCTGCTCGCCGAGGGCGTTGAGGTGGAAGAACGAGTCGCCGGTGAGCACATCGTCGCCATGGGTGACGAGCCAGTCGTAGATCTGGCGTTGTTGGGCGTTCGTGGGATGAAGATCGTGCCACGAGTCGGCTCCGCGGCCCGATGGTCGTAACCGCGTGATTCGCAACTGGGCGCCGAACGAATCGGCGAGGTCCTTGAAATCATCCAGCTGATCGACATTGTGACGGGTGACGACGACCGAGATCTTGAACTCGCCGAAGCCGGCGTCGCGAAGGTGGTTCATCGCTCGGATCGCCGTGTCGAAGGAGCCCTCACCGCGCACAGCGTCGTTGGTCAGCGCGTCGGTTCCGTCGAGGCTGATCTGGATGTCGAGGTAGTCCATCGTGGTGAGGCGGCCGGCCTTGTCGGCATCGATGAACGCCCCGTTGGTCGAGAATTTCACGCCGATTCCGCGATCGATCGAGTACTCGAGCAGTTCGAAGAAATCCCGTCGGATCATCGGTTCGCCGCCACCGATGTTGATGTAGAACACCTGCAGATCGTGTAATTCGTCCAACACACCCTTGGCTTCGGCGGTGGTCAGTTCGCGTGGG
>JBGTEH010000665.1:0-27424 GCA_041747915.1 Ilumatobacteraceae bacterium | reverse complement strand
CTCGGGCGGCAGGATGTCCCGCATGCCGGGACTGGTCTGGAACGCTGGCACGGCCGGTCAGGCTACCGGTGTGACCGCGCCCGGGATCAGGCGATATGCGTCGTACACCGAGTCGACGCCCTTGATCGTGCGGATCACCGCGTCGAGGTAGCCAGGGTTGGCGAACTCGAACTCGAAGCGCATCTTGGCCACACGATCGGTTCCCGTGACGGTCTGACACGACAGGATGTTGACCTGGTGGTCGGCCAGTGCGTTGGTGACATCGCGCAGCAATCGGGAGCGGTCGAGCGCCACGACCTCGACTCCGGCGACGAAGGTGGCTCCGTGGCGCTCCTCACCGTCCCATTCGACCTCGATCATCCGCGTCGCCTGTTCGGCCATCAACGACACCGCGTTCGCACAATCGGCGCGGTGGACGCTGACGCCTCGGCCCTTGGTGACGAAACCGATGATCCCGTCGCCGGGAACGGGCGTACAGCAGTTGGCCAAGCGCACCATCACGTCCTCGAGCCCCTCGACGTGGACACCCACCCGAGAGCGTTCGCCGGCGCGAGGCTCGCGGCGCGGTGAGCTGAACGTGGCAGGCGGCTGGGCGGGTTCATCGCCGGTCCGCATGCCCCTGGCCACGCGCTGGGCCACCGACTTCGCCGACACATGATGCTCGCCGATCGCCGCGAGCAGCGCGTCGAGGTCGACGTAGCTGAGCTCGTTGACGACGTCTTGCAGGTCGGCCGACTTCCACACCTGCTGCACCGGCAGGCGCTCGCGCCGCAGCTCGGACGTGAGGTCGTCTCGCCCGGCCTCCACCATGTCGACCCGGCGCTCACGGCTGAACCATTGGCGGATCTTGTTGCGCGCTCGGGGCGACGCCACGAAGGTCAGCCAATCCTGCGACGGTCCCGCCGTTTCGACCTTGGAGGTGAAGATCTCCACGTTGTCGCCGCTCGACAACACGTGGTCGAGCGAGACGAGGCGCCCATTCACCTTTGCGCCGATACAGGCGTGGCCGACCTCGGTGTGCACGCCGTATGCGAAATCGACCGTCGTGGAACCGAGGGGCAGGGTAATCACGCGACCCTTGGGCGTGAAGACGAAAACCTCGTCCTGCTCGAGGTCGGTCTTGAGGCTCTGCATGAACTGTGCAGGGTCGGAGATCTCCTCCTGCCAGTCGATGATGCGGCTGAGCCAGTCGATGTCGGCGGGCTTGTCAGTGCCCTCCTTGTAGGCCCAGTGCGCCGCGACGCCCCACTCGGCGCGCTGGTGCATCTCGACGGTGCGGATCTGCACTTCGATGGGCTTGCCGGCCGGGCCGATCACCGTTGTGTGCAAGCTCTGGTACAGGTTGAACTTCGGCATCGCGATGTAATCCTTGAAACGCCCCACCACCGGCCTCCAGCGGCCGTGGATCGATCCGAGCGCGGCGTAGCAGTCCTTCATCGAGTCGACCACGACTCGGATCGCGATGAGGTCGAAGATCTCGTCGAACTCGCGACCCTTCACCACCATCTTTTCGTAGATGCTCCACAGATGCTTGCCGCGGCCGGTCACTTCGGCGTGGATGCCGAGTTCGTCGAGCCGCGAGCGGATGTCGGCCAACGTCGTGGCGAGATAGAGATCACGTTCGGGTGTTCGGCTGCTGACCAGATGGTCGAGTTCCGCAAAACGCTTGGGGTGCAGCGACGCGAATGCGAGATCCTCGAGCTGCTGCCTCATCTCCTGCATACCCAACCGGTGCGCCAATGGGGCGTAGATGTCGAGGGTCTCCTGCGCGATCCGCTGCTGCTTCTCGAGTGGCATCGAGGCGATCGTGCGCATGTTGTGCAAACGGTCGGCCAGCTTGATGACCAGCACCCGCAGGTCCTTGGCCATGGCGACCAGCATCTTGCGCATGCTGGCGGCCTGCTGTTCCTCACGCGAGTCGAAGCGGATCCGCTCGAGCTTGGTGACGCCGTCGACGATCGCAGCCACCTCGGCGCCGAAATCGCGCTCGACATCGGCCACCGTGATCTCGGTGTCCTCCACGGCGTCGTGGAGAAGCGCGGCCGTGACCGAGATCTCGTCGAGACCGATGTCGGCCACGATCTGGGCCACCGCGAGCGGATGGTTGATGTAGCTCTCGCCACTGGAGCGCATCTGCGACTGATGCGCCTCTGCGGCCACCCGGTAGGCGCGGCTGATCGTCGCCACGGGCGACTTGGGATGGCGCCGTCGGTACGACGCCAGCAGCGGTGTCAGCTCGGAGTTGGCGACCTCGACGTGCTGTCGCCTCCAGGGGAGCACTCGGTCGACGGTCCCCATGATCGCCTCAGTAGCGCAGGAGCGACCTCACGGTCCGCTCCCCCAGACGGGCCCGGCCACCCAGTTCATCGAGCTCGATCACGAAGCCCAGCCCCGCGATGACGCCGCCGAGCGTCTCGACCAGGCGGGCCGTGGCGGCGGCGGTCCCTCCGGTGGCGAGCACGTCGTCGATGATCAAGATGCGTTCGCCGGGGTGGATGGCGTCGCGGTGGATCTCGAGTTTGTCCGAGCCGTACTCCAAGTCGTACTCCTCACGCACGACGGCCCACGGCAACTTGCCTGCCTTGCGCACGGGCACGAGGCCTGCCCCGATGCGATAGGCGACCGCCGAGGCGAAGAGGAATCCGCGGGACTCGACACCGACGACCCGATCGACCGTGGATCCACTGAACGCCTCGACGAGGCCGTCGACCGCAGCGGCGAACGTCGGGCCATCACCCAACAGCGGCGTGATGTCACGGAACGTGACGCCGTCGGTCGGATAGTCCTTGATCTCTCGGACGAAGCCCCGAAGTGACCCGATGTCGGCTGCCATGGACGGAGGATACCGCCGAGATGGTGGGCGGGTGACGACCCGCCCGGTCTCAGCGTCGCTTCTTCTTGCGTGGACGCGGGGGATGTGACAACAGACGGTCAGTCGATTGACCGATACCGGAGGCGACGAGTTCACGCTCGGCACCGTCATCGTCACCATCAGCGGTGGGCTCGGCGACGACCCGGGCCCGCGCGCCCGCTCCCATCACCATGGCCCGCAGATCGTCACCGACGAGCCTGCCGCGGTGCGACTTGCGACCCGAATCGCGCTTGAGCGAGGCCAGGAGTGGCGTGGCGATGAAGATCGACGAGTAGACGCCCGAGATCATGCCGATCAACAGCGCCAACGCGAATTCCTGCAGTGCCACGGCGCCGAGGACGCCGGAGCCGAGCACGAGCAACGAGACCACCGGGATGATCGACGACACGCTGGTCATCAGCGATCGCATCAACACCTGGTTCATCGAGATGTTCACGACGTCCTCGTACGGCATTCGAACCGCTGCGAATCGTCCTTCGTTCTCCTCGACGCGGTCGAACACCACGATCGTGTCGTACAGCGAGTATCCGAGAATCGTGAGGAAGGCGATCACCGTCGCCGGAGTCACTGTGAACTGGAACACCGAATACACGCCGATGGCGGCGATGACGTCGTTGACCATCGCCGCCATCGCGGCCACGGCCATACGCCACTCGAATCGGATCGAGATGAAGATCGACACGATCACGATGAACACCACGAGCGCCCGCAGCGCCTTCTCGGTGATCTCTCGTCCCCACGTGGAGCTGGTGAACGAGAAGCTGACGTCCTGCAGCTCCACACCGGCGGCCTCGGCGAAATCGGCCGTCACGACCGCCGCCTGATCGCGCGGCAACTCCTCCACCTGTACGGTCACGACGTCGGATGTCTCGGAGCTTCTCAGCTGAATCCTCGCGCCGGACGAGGGGACGTCGTTGTCGGACAGTACCTGTTCGGCCTCGGCGACACCGAACATCTCACTCGCCGGGATGTCCCACGCATCTCCGCCTTCGAAATCGAGGCCGAGGTTCAGGCCCTGGGTGACGAGCGACGCCACCGTCACCACGAGGATGATCACCGCCGAGTAGAGCCCGATCCGCCGACGGCCGTAGAAGTCGATCGCCGTCTGGCCCCGCGTGAGCCGTCCGATGCCGGACTTCGAAATGGTGTTGTCGAGGGTCATGCCGTCGCCACGTTCATGCCCAAGACGTGCTCCTGCTTCTGCATGAGTTTGCTCTGCGCCAGCAGCAACACCGCTGGGCGGGTGAAGAAGTAGCACACCAGGAGATCGCAGATCGTGGTGAGTCCGAGGTACAGCGCAAAGCCGCGGACCGAGCCGACGCTCAGGATGAAGAGGATGACCGCTCCGATCAAGGACACGACGTCGGCCGACCAGATCGTGCGCCAGGTCATCCTGAAGCTGCGCGGCGCTGCATTCTTGATCGTGCGGCCGTTGCGCAACTCGTCCTTGATTCGTTCGAAGAACACCACATAGCTGTCGACGGTCACGCCGATCGCCACGATGATGCCGGTGACCCCGGCAAGGCTGAGCGCATAGTTGGTCCAGCCCGAGACGAACGACGCCATTGAGAAGACCATCCCGGCCCACACGATCAGGCCGCCCACGATCACGAGGCCGAGCCAGCGGTAGTACGCCATCAGCAGCACGACGACCAACACCATGCCGACGAGGCCGGCGATGATCGCCGCCTGCAGCGAGTCGGAACCCGCCGATGCGGACACGGTGCGGGCCTCCTGTGCCTCGACCTGCACCGGGAACGCACCGCGGTTGAGTACGTTGACGAGATCCTCGGCCTCCTCCTTGGAGAAGTCGCCGGTGATCGCCACCGAGTCGGTGAAGTTCGGCTGGTTCACCTGCGGCGCCGACTGCACGACATCGTCGAGGACGATGGCGAACTGGCCGCGCAGGCCCGGCTGCGTCGAGGGACAGACCGCCGAGGCGTTGTAACACTCGTTGGCGAGCGCGTTCCAGGTGGACTGGCCGTCGCCGCGTAGATCGACGGCGACCCCGAATCCCTGGTCGAGCGTCAACGCGGCGCTGCCTTTCGAGAACACCTCGCCGGTGCCTCGGGCAGGACCCACGCACACGACGCTGCCGTCACGATTGGGAAGCAGGTCGGCCCCCGTCACGGTGGGCACGAACGGCGCCGGTTCGTTGACCACGGGGCCGTCGGGCAGTGGTGCCGCAGGCGTACCGTCGGTCGGGATGCTGTCGGCTGGGACGCTGTCGGCGGGCGGCGACTGCGGTCGCCGGAAGCCCGACGGCTCCGACGTGTCCGGTGCCACCGACGAGTCGGTGGTGTCGGTGGTGTCGGTCGGGGCCGCGTCGGTGGTCGGGCAATCCGAGAAGTTGACCACCGGTCGGAGTTCGACGACGCCCGACACGTCAACGGCATTGAGTGCGTCGGCCTGGTCGCGTACGCCGGGAAGGTCGACCACGATCGTCTGGCCCTGGACCCGAACGTCAGGCTCGGCGATCCCGCGGCGTTCGAGCTCGTCGCGGATGAGGTCGCGAACGGTCAGAAGGTCCTGCTCGTTGGCGTCTTCAGTCGGTGCCAGGATGACCGACACCCCGCCCTGCAGGTCGAGTCCGAGGATCGGCGTGTTCTCGGTGGCGACGTTGAAGACCAACGTGGCGAGAACAATCAGCACGACGCCGATCAGCGAGGTCCAGAGGCGACGGCGCATCGGACAGGGTCAGTCGTCGTCGGCAGAGTTCGCCGACTCGAGTTCTTCGACCGCAGTGTCGTCGGAGGCCGCAGGAGTCGCCTCGGTGCCGGGCGACGCCTTGCCCTGGATCGCCGCGCGGGCGATGCGGATCTGCACGTCGTCGTCGATCTCGAGCCAGAACCGGGACTCGCCGTCTTCGCCGGTGATCGTGCCGAAGATGCCCGAGGTGGTGATGACTTCGTCGCCGACCGCGATCGAGCGCTGCAGGTCCTGTTGTTCTCGCGCCCGGCGACGCTGCGGCCGGATCAAGAAGAAATACATGGCGAACGGGATCAGCAGCAGGATTCCGAGCTGGATGATCGCGCCGCTACCACCATCGGAGGAGCTGGCGAGAACGGTCGAGAGTTGAGCAGTCATGACGGCGAGCGACTCTATCTGGCAAACGGTCGGCGCGCCGGTCAGCTCCAGACTTCCAGGACCGATCGGCGCATCGAGTCGAAGGTGCCCGACGCGATCGCGTAGCGCATCTTGCCCATCAGTTCGATCGTCCACGCCACGTTGTGAACCGACAGCAACCTCGCCGCGCTGGGCTCGCCCACCTGGAGCAGATGGCGGATGTACCCGCGACTGTGACGGGCGCAGACCTCGCAGGAGCAGTCCACGTCGAGTGGTTCGTCGAGCTCGGCGTTACGGGCGGCCTTGGCCTGGAAGCGACCGGCCGAGGTCATCGCGGTTCCGTGTCGGCCGAGGCGCGTCTGCATCACGCAGTCGAACTGGTCGACTCCCAACGCCACCGCTTCGACGAGCGATGCCGGATCTCCGACGCCCATCAGGTATCGGGGCCGGTCGGTCGGGAGGTGTTCGAGCGCAGCGGCCAGCGCCGGAAGCATCTCTTCACGTGTCTCGCCCACCGAGAGTCCGCCGATCCCGTAGCCATCGAAGCCGATCTCGACGATCTGTTGGGCACTCTCGCGTCGCATCGTTGCGCTCGCGCCACCCTGAACGATCCCGAACAGCGCCTGATCAGGGCGGCTGTGGGCGACCTTGGCCCGCTGCGCCCACGCCGTGGTGCGCTCGACTGCGAGGCGGATCACCTCGGGCGTGCTCGGCAACGGCGGACACACGTCGAGCACCATGGTGATGTCGGCGCCGATGCGCTGTTGGACATCGACCGCGATCTCCGGCGTGAAACGGTGCGACGAACCGTCGTAGATGCTCGTGAAGGTCACCCCGTCGTCGTCGACTCGCGGGTCGAGCGAGAACACTTGGAAGCCGCCCGAATCGGTCAACGTGATGCCATCCCAGCCCGTGAATCGGCCGAGACCACCGAAGCGCTCCACCAGTTCGGCGCGGGGGCGCAACATGAGGTGATAGGTGTTGCCCAGCACGATCTGCGCGCCGACTCGGTCGTAGTCGTCGGCGCTCAGGTACTTGATGGCGCCGCGGGTGCCCACCGGCATGAACAGCGGCGTCGTGTAGGTGCCCCGTGCGGTCGTCGCGGTGCCGGCACGCGCCGCCCCATCGGTCGCCGCGACCTCGAACTCGACGGGATGCATCGCGGCGACGGTATCCGTCAATCCGCGCATCGATCGAGAAGCATCGCGTCGCCGAACGACAAGAATCGGTAGTCGCCGGCCAGTGCCGTGGCGTAGAGCGCACGCCACCGAGGCCCGACGAACGCGTCGATCATCATCAACAGCGTCGTCTTGGGGAGGTGGAAGTTGGTCATCAGCACGTCGACGACCTGCCAGTCGAACCCGCGATGGATGAAGAGATCGGTGCGGCCCGACAGCTCACCCGACCGAACCGACGACTCGAGGGCGCGGACCGCAGTGGTGCCGACTGCCACGACTCGTTCGGCATCGCGGCAGGCCGCCATCGTGCCGGGCGGCACGCGGTAGCGCTCGGTGTGCATCGGGTGGTCGAGCGGATCATCGGTACTGATCGGCTGGAACGTGTCGAGGCCGACCACCAGTTCGACCGTGACCGTACGCACGCCGACCTCGGCGAGTCGCTCGAACAACGGATCCGTGAAGTGCAGACCGGCCGTTGGAGCCGCAGCGGAGCCGGGCTCGCGAGCGAAGACCGTCTGGTAGCGGTCGGGATCGGTGAGGCGCTCGCCGATGTACGGCGGCAGCGGCATCTCGCCGTGACGATCGAGGAGCACCAGCGGATCGGCGTCACCGATCAGTTCGACCCAGAACGTGTCACCCGCGGGCGTCCGTTCGCCCATCCGCACGAGCGGCACCTCGCCGCTCAGCAGCACCTCGCCCACGCGTAGTTTGGCCGCGGGTCGTACCAGTGCCTCCCACGTGCGGCGCTCGGCGTCGACCGGCTCGAGTAGGAGCACCTCCGCGGCTCCTCCGGTCGCTCGGTGCACCCGCAGGCGCGCCGGAATGACACGGGTCTCGTTGAGCACGAGGAGGTCGCCCTCGCGCAGCAGCTCAGGCAGGTCGCTGACGTGTCGATGCTCGGGCGGCGCGCTCCCCCGATCGACGAGCAATCGGGCAGCGTCGCGCGGCTCGATCGGAGTCTGCGCAATCCGATCCCTCGGCAACTCGTAGTCGAAGTCGGCGACTCGCATCCGCGCAGGCTACGGCGCACCTCCCTCCCCCGAAGGCGATGAGATTGTGGGCCGCCCGCCGCACCAGAACCTCATCGCTCGACGTCAGTCGAACAGGCTGGCGTTCGTCGATCGGCGGGGAGCGGCGAGGCCGAGGTGTTCGTATGCGGCATCCAGTACCACGCGACCGCGTGGCGTACGAGCGATCATGCCCTGGGTGATCAGGAACGGCTCGTACACGTCCTCGACCGTCTCGGGCTGCTCGCCGACGCTGATCGCCACGGTCGACAAGCCGACGGGGCCACCGTTGAACGTGGTGCACAGCGCGGTGAGGATCGCCCTGTCGACCTTGTCGAGCCCGCGATCGTCGACCCCGAACAACGCGAGCCCCTCGCGTGCAACCGTGGCGTCGATCGTTCCGTCGGCGCGGACCTCGGCGAAGTCGCGAACCCGACGCAGCAGACGATTGGCGATACGCGGCGTGCCACGAGAGCGACGAGCGATCTCCCACGCTCCGTCGCGATCGATCGCGACATCGAGGATTCGAGCGGCGCGCTCGACGATCGCCTGCAATTCCTCCGCGTCGTAGTAGTCGAGTCGGGCAACGAGCCCGAAGCGGTCGCGCAGCGGCCCGGTGATCATGCCGGTGCGGGTCGTGGCGCCGACGAGCGTGAACGGGGGCATCGTCAATCGAATGCTCGACGCCGCCGGGCCCTTGCCCACCACGATGTCGAGCTGGAAGTCCTCCATCGCCGGATACAGGATCTCCTCGACGGCACGCGACAACCGATGGATCTCGTCGATGAACAACACGTCGCCGTCTTCGAGCTTCGTGAGGATCGCCGCCAGGTCACCCGCCCGTTCGAGTGCCGGACCCGACGTGACGTGGAGGTGCACGCCCATCTCGGTGGCGACGATTCCCGCCAGGGTGGTCTTGCCGAGACCGGGTGGTCCCGCGAAGAGCAGGTGGTCGACGGGTTGCTCACGCCGACGAGCCGCCTCCAACACGATGCGCAGGTGTTCCTTCAGCTCGCGTTGGCCGACGAACTCGTCGAGCGCTCGTGGCCGCAGGCCGGCCTCGAGTTCGACCTCTGCGGCGACCACGTCGTCGTCGACGCCACCGATGGCCGGGTCGAGGAACTCGTCACGCACGGCGCGCTCCCAACGTCTTCAACGCATCGCGCAGCAGCGTGGCCGAATCGGAGTCGGATGGCAGCTCGCGCAACACGTCGCGGATCTCGTCGGAGCCGTAGCCGAGCCCGGCCAATGCATCGCGCACGTCGGCGACCGCCGATGCCGAACCGAACGTGCTGGCACCGTCGAGCATCGGTACCGACAACCGATCCCGCAACTCGACGATCAGGCGCTCGGCGGTCTTCTTGCCGATACCCGGCACCATCGTGAGTGCCGCGATGTCGTTGCCCGCCACCACGTCGAACAGCGCAGCCGGTGGGTGCGTAGCGAGGATCGCCATGGCCAGGGCCGGCCCGATTCCGTTGGTCTTGATCAGCACCTGGAACGTCTGTCGATCGTCGCGCGAGGTGAAGCCGAACAGGGTCTGGGCATCTTCGCGAATGTGGTGGTGCACGTACAGGAACACCGGTGTGCCCGGCTCGAGTTCGGCCAGGACTCGGGTGGACACCGCGACCAGATAGCCGACGCCACCGACTTCGAGCAGCACCGTGCCGTCGACATTTCGTTCGAGCACCGACCCGCGCAGCGATCCGATCATGGAGTCCGTCCGCCGACCGACGATGTCGTCGGACCACCGTCGTGTGTGGTGGAGGGGATTCGTCGGGCGAATGCCGGCGACATCGCGAGGTGGCACAGGGCGAGCGCTGCCGCGTCGGCGGCGTCGGCCGGGTGCGGCAAGCCGTGGAGGCCGAGCCGAGCCTGGACCATCTTCTGCACCTGCTCCTTGTTCGCACCACCCCACCCCGCCACGGCATCCTTGACCTGGTTGGGCGTGTACTGGATCACCTCGCAACCGGAGAGGGCCGCCTCGGCGAGCGCCAGACCGCTCGCCTGGCCGACGCTCATCGCGGTGCGCACGTTGACCTGGAAGAAGACCTGCTCGACCGCCACGACGTCGGGCGCGAACTCGGCGATCAGTGCCGTGAACTCCGTGCGTAGGGCCGCAAGGCGTTGTGGAAGTGGATCGCTCGGCGGGGTCGTGATCACCCCCATCGAGATCGCCGATGCGTGCGTCGCACCGCGTCCGTCGATGACCGCATACCCGCAGCGAGTCAGGCCGGGGTCGATTCCGAGCACTCGACAGCTCGATCGCACAGACCGGGAATCGACAGCATTGGCGAACACAGGTTCGTAGACTAGTGCGCGGGCCGCATCAACGGGTGATCTTCTCCAACTCGCCGATCAGCTCCTTGACGGGCCGAAATGTGAGACCGGCGATCGCCCGATGGGTGTAGCGCACGATGCCGTCGCCGTCGATGATGAACACGCTGCGACGGGGAAAGCCGATCGGGCCGAGGGTGCCGTACTGCCCCGCCACCGCCTTGTCGGTGTCGGCGAGCAACGGGAAGTCGAAACCGTGCTTGCCGGCGAACGCGTCGTGACTCGACACATCCTGGGCGGATATTCCGATCACCTGGGCGTTCATCTCGTTGAACTGCCCCAGGTCGTCGTTGTAGCTGTTGAGCTGCTTGGTGCACACAGGCGTGTCGTCGCCCGGATAGAAGACCAACACCACGGGCTGACCGCTGAACTCCGACAACGAGTAGTCGCGTCCGCCGGTTCCGGGCAGCGTGAAGTCGGGTGCTCGATCTCCCACGCCGAGACTCACGACACCACCGCTTCCATCAGCTCGTCGCTCATGTCGAAGTTCGAGAACACGTCCTGGACGTCGTCGTTGTCCTCGAGCGCTTCGAGGATCCGCAGGATCGCCTTGGCGTCGGCGGTGTCGGTCACCGGCACGAGGTTCTCGGCGACCATGGGTGAATCCGCCGAGATCACCTCGACGCCGGTGTCGTCGATCGCCGTCTTCACGTCGTACACGATCGAGGGATCAGTCATCACGCGAAACGCTCCGTCGCCCTCGGCGATCACGTCATCGGCACCAGCGTCGATCGCTGCCAGCATGATCGTGTCCTCGTCGATGCCCTCCGCGGTCAGGATGACACCTCGACGATGGAACTGCCACCCGACGGCGCCCGGTTCCGCCATCGAGCCGCCGAGCTTGGAGAAGATGTTGCGGATCTCGGCGCCCGTGCGGTTGCGGTTGTCGGTGAGCACGTCGATCATCAGCGCCACGCCCCCTGGCGCATAACCCTCGTACATGATGCTCTCGTAGGTACCGCCGTCGTCGGTGCCGGTTCCTCGCTTGATCGCGCGGTCGATGGCGTCGTTGGTCATCCGGCCTGCCTTCGCCTTCTGAACCGCAGTGCGAAGCGTGGGGTTGGTGTCGACGTCGCCGCCACTCTTGGCCGCCACTTCGATCTGTCGGGCGAGCTTGGCGAAGAGCTTGCCGCGCGCCTTGTCCGCCGCGCCCTTCTTGTGCTTGATCGTTGCCCATTTCGAATGGCCGGACATCTGGTCTCTTTCAGGTCACGTCAGTTGGTCGACGACAGGCTCTGCACGAACAGTTCGTGCAACCTGGCGTCGTCGGTGAGTTCGGGATGGAACGCCGCCACGGTACAACGTCCGCTGCGCACGAGGACAGGCACAGCATGGTGGCACGCGAGCACCTCGACGTCGGCACCCACACGCTCGACTAAGGGCGCTCGGATGAACACGGCATGAAACGGCGTGTCGAGGCGCTCGACATCGAGATCGGCCTCGAAGCTGTCCAGTTGGCGGCCGTAGCCATTCCTGCGAACCGTGATGTCGATGAGGTCGAACCCACGTTGATCGTCGCGGGCGTCGAGCACCTCAGTGGCGCACAGGATCATGCCGGCGCACGTTCCGAACACGGCCATGCCATCGGCCAGTCGACCCTTGAGCACGTCGAAGAGACCGCTCGTCGTCAACAGCCGCGACATCGTGGTGCTCTCGCCTCCGGGAAGAACGAGCGCATCGACCGTGGCGAGATCGCGAGGGGTGCGGATCAGCGGCGCACGCACCCCCAAGCCGCTCAGCCGTTGCTGGTGGGCTTCGAAGGCGCCCTGCAGCGCCAGGACGCCGACGACAGGCCCGTCTGAGACGGTGTCACCAGCCCCGTTCGGCATATCGCTGGTTGATGTCGTCCATCCCGATGCCCGTCATCGGAGCGCCGAGGCCCCGGCTGACCTTGGCGAGGATGTCGGGGTCGTTGAAGTGCGTCGTGGCCTCGACGATGGCCTTGGCCCGCGGTGAGGGGTCCTCGGACTTGAAGATTCCCGATCCGACGAACACGGCTTCGGCACCGAGTTGCATCGCCAGCGCCGCATCGGCGGGCGTCGCGAGGCCGCCGGCGCAGAACAGCGGCACCTGGAGCTTGCCGGTCTCGGCGATCTCCTGAACGAGCGGCAACGGCGCCTGGAGCTTCTTGGCCCAGTCGAACAACTCGGCCTGATCGGCCTGCGTGATGCGCTTGATGTCGCCGATGATCGAGCGGAGGTGGCGGACTGCTTCGACGACGTTGCCGGTGCCGGCCTCGCCCTTCGAGCGGATCATCGCTGCGCCCTCGGAGATCCGCCGCAGCGCCTCACCGAGGTTCGTTGCGCCGCACACGAATGGCACGTCGAACGCGAACTTGTCGATGTGGTGCGCCTCGTCGGCGGGGGTCAGCACCTCGGACTCGTCGATGAAGTCGACGCCGAGCGCCTGGAGGATCTGCGCTTCGACGAAATGACCGATCCGCGCCTTGGCCATGACGGGGATCGACACGGCGGCCTGGATACCGTCGATCATCTCCGGATCGCTCATCCGCGCCACGCCGCCGTCACGGCGGATGTCGGCGGGCACCCGCTCGAGCGCCATCACTGCCACCGCTCCGGCGTCCTCCGCGACCTTGGCTTGGCCGGGGGTGACGACGTCCATGATGACGCCACCCTTCATCATCTCGGCGAGGCCCCGCTTGACGGGGAAGGTTCCGGTGCTCCGACTCTCGGTCATGACACCATCGTACTTTCGCCGAAGGCGTTCCCGCCGTGTCGATTCAACGTGACATGAGGCGCGAGGTCTGACCCGCGTCTGACCCGCGTCTACCCCGCGTCTCATTTCAAGGCGAGACGGGGGCTGCTGGCAACACTTCGACTCCGCCGGCGTCGACATCGACGATGTCGGCGAGTTCGATCCACGTATTGCCGGGCAGCAGTTCGAGAGGCGCACCTTCGGGGGTGAGGAATTCGATCGCGTAGAAGCCGTTGTCGCGCTTCCACGTGCCCTGACGCACCTGGCCGTCGGTGAACACCCAGATCGGACCTTCGCCGACGGTCTGCGCCTCGGGGCTGTTGCGGTCGACGGCGCTGCGGCCGTACTCGACCCCCATGACGACCACGTTGGTGGCGCCGATGCGACCGAACGTCTTGTCGTTGTGTTCCCGCCCGCGCTGCGATCGATCGAACCTTGACAGCTCCGCGTTCCAGGTCCACTCGATGTTCTCGCTGCCGACGCGCACCTTCACTCCCGCCGTGGGCGCACCGTCGACCGCCTCACCCTCGTCGAGGTACTGGAACTGCTGGCCGGGAGGACCCGGCTGGTCGGGCGGGGTCTGGAACCAGATGTTGTCGGTGCTCGTGTAGTAGTTGTGCGGCGCTTTGCCGGGGCCACGGTAGTACCCCTTGGCCACGCTCGGGCCCATGTTGATCAACGTCGACTCGTTGATCAGGAAGGTCACGCCGCCGTTGCCACCGCTCCACACGAACAGCGGGCTGTTGAACGACGAGAACAACGCGATGTCCTGCGTACGCCCCGAGCGGATCGGCCCGATCGGGTCCGAACTCTGCGAGTGGAAGACCGCCGCGAAGCGCGTGGTGCGACCTTCGACGACCTCTTCGAAGACGATGTCGGCAACCGCCAGGCCACTGTGGTTGGGAACAGCGGCTGCGTTGTTGTCGATCTTGGCGACGAGGGCGGGGCGCTGATCGATCTCGTCGGCGCTCTCGACCGGCACGCCGGTGAGCGGCTCGCGCAACGTGACCGGCATCGTCGTGGACGTGGTCGAGGTCGACGAGCTGGTCGTGGTCGTCGCCTTGACAGTGGTGGTGGTACTGGTCGTCGTCGAGGCAGCGGTGGTGCTGGTGGAGTCGGCAGACTCTCCCCCGCCTCCGCAGGCGGCAGCGACGACAGCGAGCGCGGCCAGGGTCGCGAATGGACGGATCTTGTTCATCAGAGTTCTCTCAGGAGTGCGATTCGCTCGTCGAGCGGGGGGTGGGTGTCGAACAGCTTGTGGATGCCGCCCAGCTTTCCGTCGTCTCCGACGCCACTCATCGGCTGCTCGATCCACAAGTGTGCCGTAGCCGTGGACGCGGAATGCGTCACCGCGGTGTCGGCCTTCAATTTCTCGAGTGCCGAGATGAGCCCGGGCGGATAACGCGTGAGCTGACACGCGCTCACGTCGGCCAACGTTTCGCGCCGACGAGAGATCGTTGCCTGCATCGCCTTCGCCACGATCGGTGCGAGCACGAGAAGGATGATGCCGATCCATGCCAGCGGGTTGTTGCCATCGTTGTGGTCGCCGTTGCGACGCACACGGCCACCGTTCCACCACATGGTGCGAATCGCCAGATCGGTCATCAGCGCCACGGCGCCGACCATGGTGACCGCCAGCGTCGACACCAGGATGTCGTAGTTGCGGATGTGGCTCAGTTCGTGGGCGATGACCCCTTCGAGTTCGACCCTGTTCATCATCTCGAGCAACCCTGTGGTCACGGCGATTGCCGCGTGGTTCGGGTTTCGCCCGGTGGCGAACGCGTTCGGCGCGGGGTCATCGATGACGTAGATGCCCGGCTTGGGGATCCCGCCGGCGATGCAGAGCCCCTCGACGAGGTTGTGCAGCCGAGCGTAGTCCTCGGGCGCAGCAGGTCGAGCCCGACTCACCGACAACGCGATCTTGTCGGCCTTCCAATACGACGCGAAGGCGACCAGGCCGCTGATGACGAGGGCAACGACGGTGAACGCGGGACCGTTGCCGACCACCCAGCCGATCGCCGCTCCGACGAGGGCGACGACGAGCACGAAGATGACGACGAGCACCACACTGCGGCGCTTGTTCGATCGGATCAGTTCGAACATTCAGAACTCGACGACCGGGGCAGTACGAGCCTGCTCGTCGGCCTCGAAGTACTCGCGCGACTCGAAATTGAACGCCCTGGCAAGGATCACCGTCGGAAACGACTGGAGCTTGTTGTCGTAGGTCAAGACGCTGTCGTTGTAGAACTGGCGTGCATAGGCCACGCGACCCTCGGTGGCGGTGAGCTCTTCCTGCAGCGCCAGGAAGTTCTGGTTGGCCTTGAGATCGGGATACGCCTCGCTGAGCGCAAACAGTTGGCGCAACGCCCCAGTGAGCATGCCGTCGGCGTTGGCCTGTGCCTTGGGCGTGTCGGGGGCGGCGATGGCGGCGTTGCGGGCCTCGACCACTGCGGCGAGCGTCTCACGCTCGTGAGCGGCGTAGCCCTTGACGGTTTCGACGAGATTGGGGATGAGGTCGAGCCGACGCTTCAGCTGCACGTCGATCTGCGACCAGGCATTCTCCACCTGGTTCCGCGATCGAACGAGGCCGTTGTACGACACGATCACCACTCCGATGAGGATCACCACGACAGCGATCACGATGATGACGGGGAGCATGACCCACACTCTACGGGCGACGTCCGGGTCAACCAGCGATGGCCGATGCCCGCCGGCTGACGTCAGCGAGCAGCCGACAGGTCCTGGTAGATCTCCACATAGCGGTCTGCCAACGACGACATCGCGAACATTTCCGCCCGCTGCAGGCCCGCTGTTCTGAGACCGTCGGCGAGCGTCCGATCCTCGGCCACCGCCCGCAACGCGCCGCCGAGCGCCGCTGGATCGCTCGGTTCGACGAGAATCGAATCGACCCGATCGGTCGCCACGTTGCGATAGCCGTCGAGTGCGCTCGCGACCACCGCAGTGCCTGCCGCCATTGCTTCGATCAGCACGACTCCGAAGGATTCACCGTGCAACGACGGAGCGCAGAACACATCGGCGGCGCGCAATCTCGCGAATTTTTCCTCGTCGGTGACACGGCCGAGCCATTCGAATCGTGCGTCGCCGGCAGTCGACTCCGTCAACTCAGCGGTGTCGGGTCCTTCGCCTCCGATCCACACCCGCACCGCCAGTTCCTCCAGTCGGACGGCGTCGATCAGCACGCGCAGGCCCTTGCGGTCCTCGTGGCGTCCACAGAAGAACACCACGGGTGGGTGGTCGCCATCGATCGGCCACGGGGTCACCGATCGGATCTCGTCGAGTTCGACACCGTTGAACAGCACTTCGTAGTCACCGCCGAGGTGGCTCTGAACGAGGGCCAACGCATCCTTCGACACGACCACCTTGTGATCGATCCGCTCGATCAGGCGAGTCAGCGCCGGACGCAGGAACCGATAGCTTGCAGACGCTCCCGCCATGTGGAAGGTACCGACGGTCGGAGCGCGGTGCACGATGAGCGCCGTCGAAGTCGGCCCCGGCGCCAAGGGCTCGTGCAGGTGGATCACGTCGAAGTGCTCGTCGTTGAGCGCCCGCAGCGTCCGCAACGCCGCCGACGGATCGGGAGCGAGCGGTGCGATCGAGCCGTTGGCTGCCAACGGCAGTGAGTCGCCGAGCGGCGTGATGAAGCTCTCCGGTGGCGGCCCGTCACACGGGCCGAGGACACGCGCCTCGTGGCCCCGGCGCCGCAACTCGCGGGCGAGCCCGAGCACCTGCGCCTGGACACCACCGGGAACCGTCAGGCTGTACGGGCTCACGATTCCGATCCTCATGCGAACGCCATCGTGCTCCTCACCCGCCACTGAAACATCGTTCGAGATCCTCGCCGTCCAGCGGACCCGACAGCAACTGTCCCTGCCCGCGTTGGCATCCCATGTCGCGCAGTGCGCGCAGCTGGGCGGGACGCTCGATTCGATCGGCCACGCTCACCAGGCCCAGTCCATCGCTCATCTCCAGAACGACTCCGGCCAACGTCGCCGCGCGTGCGTCGATGTCGAGAGTGTCGATGAAACGGCGATCGATCCTGACGACATCGACATCTGAGCGCTGCAGACTCGACAGCGACCCGGCTCCGAATTCATCGAGTCCAATGAGTACACCAAGGGCGCGCAGTTCACCAAGTGTCGCCGCGGCCGACTCGTCCATCAGTGATGGCTCCGTGATCTCGACAGTGAGCCGGCGCGCATCGAGACCATGGATCTCCAACCAACTCCCGACTCGTTGGGGAAACGCCTTCGATCTGACCTGTTGCGGACCCACGCCGACGTGGAGCTGCTGGGGCCCGCGCACCTGCCACCTCGCGGCAGCGCGGATGCTCTCCTGCATCGCCCAGTCGGCGATCTCCACGACGAGACCTGCTCGATGCGCAGTCGGCATGAATTCCGATGGCCAGATCACCCCGCGGCTGGGATGTTCCCATCGCAGGAGAGCTTGGGCGCCAACGACGCGATGAGTCGCGAGGTCGACGATTGGCTGGTAGGACAATCGGAACTCATCGGACCGGAGAGCCAATGCCAGATCGGAGCGACACTCGAGATGCAGCGCCGCCGCCGATCTCATGGCCGGGTCGAAGATCTTGATCTGACCCTTGCCCGCACGTTTGGCCTCGTACATCGCAACATCGGCGTCGCGCAGCAGACCCGACGTCGTCATCCCCGGGGCGGCAACCGCCACCCCGACGCTCGCGAGCACGGTGAGTTCGTGGCCTGCCAACACGATGGGTTCGTGGAATTCGGCGAGAAGGAGTTCGGCGACTTCGAGTGCTCGGTCGACCCCGCCGTGGTCCTCGAGGAGAATGGCGAATTCGTCGCCTCCGAGGCGCGCAGGCGTGTCGCCGGTTCCCGCGATTCGACCGATCCGATCGGCGATCGCGCGCAGCATCTGATCGCCCACACCGTGGCCGAGCGCATCATTGACCGACTTGAAGTCGTCGAGATCGACGAAGAGCACGACCACCGGATCAGAGTCGGGACGAACCACTCGCAGGGCGTGATCCATCCGATCGAGGAACAGGGCGCGATTGGCGAGGCCTGTCAGTTCGTCGTGGAACGCACGGTGACTGAGCTGACGTTCCAGGTCGCGCTGCTCGGTCACATCGCGGAATGTTGCAACGACCCCGTCGACGGCGTCACCGCCGATCAGATTCGCGACCGTGGCCTCCACTCGGCGGCGTTGGCCGTCGACACGCACGAGGCTGGCCTCGAACTTGACCATCGAACCGTGACCACGCCGTACCGCTCGCTGTAGTTCGGCCCCGGCCGCGCCGCGGTCGTCACTCGACACGAGATCGATCACCGAACGCCCGGTCCAGTCGCTCGGACGGTGACCAAGGGTGCTCGCCAGCCCGGGGCTGGCGTACTGGATGGCACCGTTGGCATCGAGCAGCAGCACGACGTCGCTCGAATGCTCGACCATCGCTGCAAGGCGATCCTGACCCCGACGTTCGGTGAGTTCCTCGATGGTGGCGACGAGCCGCCACATACGCGCCAAGGCGAGCACGACCACGACGACCGCGCTGATCGCGGCGAGCGTTCGAGTGGTGTCCGACCCGACCCCACCGACAAGCAGGCTGATCAACATCGTCAGGGGCGTCAGCACGGCCACGCTCAGCCACACGATTCGTCCGAGACTGGTGTCGCGGCCAGTGTCAGCGACCTGACCCATGGTCGTCATCGTGGGATCGGACGCCGCGGCACCGAGGCACATCGCGGCGGGAATGATCAGGGCAGCGACGAGGCCGCCTGGGCCATGGGTGAGGCGGAGTTCGTCGATCGTGCGCAATACATCGGCGATCACGAACAACGTGACACCGACCAGGGTGAGCGCGGCCGCCGGGGATCGAAATTGCGAATGTACGGCAATGCGAGAGGCCATGGCCACCGCCCACGCCCCGAGCAACGGCCCGGACAAGGCAACCGCACGATCCGCGAGCGAGATCGCGTCGTCAACCAGGAACGGCTCGACCACGGCCAACCACACCACCAGACCGAGTGCGATGGCGACGATCGCAACCTCGATCGCTGCGAGGCCGTCGCCATCGGGGTCGACGCCGTGCGACATTGCGTAGAGCGATCCGACCAGCGCCAACGCTGCCGCCAGATGGAACCCGTCGCTCACCGACGGGAACGGGTCACGACCGCCGAAGTGCAGGACGGCCCAACCCGCGAGCGCACCGGCGAGCAGCACCATCGAGAGCGCCATCAGTCGCCATGCCCGCCTGGCCGACGGGTCGAACGTGGACACTCCGACGAGCACTGCGATGGCCGCGATCACGGTCGAGACGACTCGGATGCTCTCACCGATCACGCCCGCGGGCGCGAGGAGGTACACGGCCGCCAACGCAGCCGCCAATCCGACGAGCGCACGAGAACGCACGCTCATCGATGAGTTCGTCACCTGTTCGATGCTGGTTCTTCGGCAGGTTGGGACGCAGGCTTGACGAGCGGGACAACCAGGGGACTTGACTCAGTCTTGAGTCCAGTTCACCCCGTCCGGCACCGACTCATCTGGCATGAAATCAGTCACCTGGTCCTGATCCCGACGATGTATCGCTGGTGTCAGACACCACCGTTCCACGAGCCGACGGTGCGGGCTATCCAGGGCGATGCACGTAGCCGGGGTCGCTGGGCCAGTTGGCTCGGAACATGTGCCACTGTGACGGCTCTCGCCGGATCAGGATCTCGAGTTCCTCGGCCAACAACTGAGTGGCTCGCGCGATGTCATCGCGCAGCCGCGGCCCGACGCGTTCGATGGCGAGCGGGGGGCGAACCCAGGCGTGATGGCCGTCGACACGATCGGTGAAGTACACCGCCGTCGGCAGGATTGGCGCTCCTGTTCGCATCGAGAGCGTCGCCGGGCCGGCCGGCAGCGTCGTGCGTTCACCGAAGAATTCGACCTCGGGCCCGCCACCTTGCAGATCGCGGTCGGCGAGGAGGCACACGACGTGGTTGTCGCGCAGCGCGCGCATCACCGTGGTTCCTGCAGCGGGGCCCAGCGCCACCACGTTCATCCCGAGCGCTGAACGCAGGTCGACGAACCAGTCGAAGAGTTCGGGTGGTTCGATCTTCTCGACCACCACGGTGATCTGGTGGCCCTGTTCGGCGATCCATCGGCCGGCCCATTCCCAGCCGCCGAGGTGCGGAAGTACGAGGATGACCCCGTTGCCGAGCGCCAACCCATCGACGATGTTCTCGTAGCCGTCGACGTCGAACCCGCGCTCGACGGTGCGTCCCGAGAGGTTGGGGAGCCGGAAGCTCTCCAACCAGTACCGGGCATAGGAGTCGAATGCCTCCTGGACGGCCCGCCGAAGCCGCACCCCGCCGAGGGTGGGGTCGGCCCGGCGAAGGTGGCGTGCGATCATCGAGCGTCGCTCGCGACTGGCGAAGCTGGCGCCCAGACCGAACGGTGTCGTCAACCCGGCAGCGACCCGAGCGGGCATCAATTGCGCAGCGGCGGCACCGAAGCGGTAGGAGGTGGTCGTTGCGAGATCGGTGAGTCGGCCGGGGTCGATGAGCGGTCGGTCGGCCACGACTCAGGTCGGCCGGCGCGGCACGCTGGTGCGTCGGCGGTCCGTGCGAGCGACACGTCGGCTCTGGCGCCGTGACCTGCGCATCTCGATGCGCGCTGCCGTGACCGGGGCGATCGCCGCCTGACGCCAGACCTTGATGAACCGCTGGATCGCGGTCACCGTGGTGAGCACGAGCATGATCCACAGGATCGGGATCAACAGCACGGGAATGAGCAGCCCGACGCACAAAGCGATGATCCGTTCGGCGCGCTCCATCAGCCCACCCTTGGCCTCGATGCCGAGCGACTCGGCCTTGGCGCGTTCGTAACTGATGATGCTCGACATCGCCATCACCGCGAATGGCAGCAGCGACATGTGCGGCGACTCGGTGCTGGCGAAGTACCAGGCGATTCCGCCGAGCAGGAAGGCATCGGTGACTCGATCCACGGTGGAATCGAAGAAGGCCCCGCGCTGGCTGGCCGCATCGGTCGCCTTCGCCAGCGCCCCGTCGAAAAGGTCGGGCAGCGCGGCGAGGATCACCAGCACGAGGCCCAGACGCAGCCGCCCCGATCCGATGGCGATCGCAGCTCCGATTCCGACGAGCAACCCGAGGATGGTCAGGTGGTCGGGCGTGAGGCCCGTCTTGCGGAGCGCGTTGCCGATCGGTTTGACAGCCTTGTCGACCGGTTTACGAAAGGTGCCGTCGAACATCGATGGAACGCTATCGCGACTCAGGTGCGAGATCGGGGTTGTCCTCGCTGAGATGCTCGACGACTCTGCCGTCGACGGCGTCGACGAGCACCAGGCCTCGGCGGGTAGGAGGCTCGTCAGCCGAGTACACCATCACGCGCCATGTCGGACGGCTCCGCAGCCCTCTCCACACCTGCTGCGCCGAGGCATGACCGACCGGGAACCCCAATGCCTTCTGAGCCGCGACCAGCGCCTCCTTCTCGTCGACGTGCATCTTCCAGCTCGACGTGATCGAGAAGACTCCGACTGCGGCGAGCACGACGGCGGCCACGATCAGACCCTCGTTGACGACGGCCGAGTCGGGAAACGCCACGTAGGCGATGACGCAGAACGCAGCCACGATCAGATAGATCACCCCAGGCCAGCGACGGCGACTGTTGTCGGGGAACTGATACGGGCCGACGAACCCCGTCGGGTCCAGGTCCTCAGGCAGTTCGTCACGGAGGTCGTCGGTCATCGCTGTCAGGCTACGTCTGTCCAGCAGGTGCGCAGCTTCGTCGCCGTGTCGGCGATGGATTCGGGCAGGTTCTGCGTGTTCGAGATCGCCGACATGAAGTTCGAGTCGCCCGTCCAGCGCGGCACCACATGCACGTGGAGATGATCTGGCACCGAACCTCCGGCTGGTCGTCCGAGATTCAGACCGACGTTGAGACCGTCGGGACGATACGCCGAGCGCACAACGGCGACTGCACTGGTCACCGTGGCCCACAGATCGGCCGATTCCGGCGAGGTCAAGGCTTCGAGATCGGCCACTTCCCGGTACGGAACCACGAGCAGGTGTCCGCTCGTGTACGGGAAAAGGTTGCACACCACGAAGCACGTCGTGGAACGGTGCACGATGAAGGTGTCGGAATCCGGCGCCCCCGAGTGCAACAGCTGCGTGAACACCGAACCCGAAACCCTGGGGTCAGACCCTTGCGCTTCAGAACCTGGCGTTTCAGGTTGCGAGCGCGTGGGGGCGTCGGCGACATAGCTCGATCGCCACGCCGACCAGATCCGCTCCAGCACGTCAGGCGCCGAGCGCCAGCGATTCGCCGTTGCCGACATCGGCGCGCAACGACGCGATGAACTCCGCGACCATCACACCGCGTTCCACGTCGCCGCCTCGCGGGTTCACCCCGACGGTTCCCGCGGCCACGTCGTCATCACCGACCACGAGCACGTACGGGATCTTCTCCATCTTGGCCGTTCGGATCCGCTTACCCAGCCCGTCGTCGGCCTCGTTCGTGTCGACGCGAGCGCCGGCGTCACGCAACGCCGCGACCACTGACTGGGCATACTCCTCGTGCGCCTGGGCGACGGGAAGAACGCGCACCTGCACGGGCGCCAACCACGTCGGGAACGCTCCCGCATAGTGCTCGATCAACACGCCGAAGAATCGCTCGATCGAACCGAACAACGCCCGGTGCAACATGATCGGTCGGTGCCGGCCGTTGTCGGCGCCAACGTACTCCAGCTCGAACCGCTCGGGGAGCTGGAAGTCGGCCTGGATGGTCGACAGCTGCCACGACCGCCCGATCGCGTCGCGTACATCGATGTCGATCTTGGGACCATAGAACGCCGCGTCGCCGTCCTTGACTGCGTACTCCAAGCCGTGCGAGTCGAGGGCTTCGCGCAGCGCCTCGGTCGCCTCGTCCCAGATGTCGTCGTCGCCGATGTACTTGTTCGGATCCTTCGTCGACAGGTTGAACGTGAAGTCCTCGAAGCCGAACGCTCGCAGCACCGACAGCACGAAATCGAGCAGGCTGGCCACCTCGGTGGCCAACTGGTCCTTCGTGCAGAAGATGTGGCTGTCGTCCTGCGTGAAGCCACGGATCCGCATGAGGCCGTGCAGCGTGCCGGCGCGCTCGTAGCGGTACACGTTGCCCAACTCGAACAGCCGCAAGGGAAGCTCGCGGTAGCTGCGCTGGCGACCGCGGTAGATCAGACAGTGCATCGGACAGTTCATCGGCTTCATGTAGTAGGTGCCGTTGTCCATCTCCATCGGCGGGTACATCCCGTCGGCGTACCACTGGAGGTGGCCCGACGTCTCGAACAGCTTGCCGTTGGCGAGATGGGGTGTGTACACGAACTCGTAGCCGCCGAGCTCGTGACGCCGGCGGCTGTAGTCCTCCATCAACTTGCGCACGATTGCACCCTTGGGGTGCCACACAGCGAGGCCGCCGCCGAGCTCGTGGGGGAAGCTCAGCAGGTCGAGTTCGGTGGCGAGTTTGCGATGGTCGCGCTTGAGCGCTTCCTCGAGTTGGTGGAGGTGGTCGGCGAGCGCCTGCTTGGACTCCCAGGCGGTGCCGTAGATGCGTTGCAGCATCGGACCCTTCTCGTCGCCACGCCAGTACGCTCCCGAGACCCGCTGCAGCTTGAACGAGCCCAGCTTGCCGGTCGAGGGAACGTGCGGACCGACACACATGTCGACGAACGAGTCCGTGTTGCGGTACGCGCTGATGACCCCGCCGTCACCGACCTCGGCCGAATCCTCGTTGTCGGCCCTGCCGGATTCACTCAGCGCCGACTCGACACGTTCGATGATCTCGACCTTGTACGGCTGATCGGCGAACAACTCCTTGGCCTCGGCCATCGTCATCTCCGAGCGCACGAACGGTTGGTCGGCCTTGACGATTTCGCGCATCTCGGCCTCGATCCGCGCGAGGTCGTCGTCGCTGAACGTCGCGGCACCGGGCAGCTCGAAGTCGTAGTAGAAGCCGTTCTCGATGGCCGGGCCGATGGAGAACTTGGCGCCCGGAAAGAGTCGCGTCACCGCTTGCGCCATCACGTGAGCGGTCGAGTGGCGCAGCACGTGGCGGCCTTCGTCGCTCGCCGACGTGACGATCGCGACCACCGCTCCGTCGTGCAGCGGCACCGTGAGGTCGGTCTCGCGCCCGTCCACGACTGCCGCAACGGCGGCCTTTTTCAGCCCGGAACCAATGGCGGCGGCGAGATCGAGTGCGGTGGAGTGCGCGGCCAGTTCGCGTTCGGAGCCGTCGGGAAGAGAGACCGTGATGTTCGCCATGCGCCGACCAGGATACGAGCCGGTGTCGCCGAGCGCGGGGAGGGTTTCGAACGATGCGCGTCAGTTGCCGGCAACCAGCGTGAGCTGGCGCTCGACCACGTTGCCATTGGCGGCGATCGTCATCACCGGATCGGCGACGGAGGACACGCGTGCGGCAACGGTGGGCTCGGTCTCGGCCTTGGCCCCCGCGTAGTGGTTCACGTAGGTCTGCCCGGTCAGCTCGCGGATCTCGTACATCACCTCGTCGATCATCGAGCGCCAGGCGATGTGCTCGGCTCCGCGGCCGCGGTAACGCTCGGGTCGGATCGGCCGACCGATCTTGATCTCGCACGAACTGAACAGCTTGGGCAACTTCGCGTCCGGCGGCTGGATCTTGTCAGTGCCCACCACTCCGACGGGGAAGATCGGGCAGTCGAGCTTCATCGCCAGGCGTGCCGCTCCGGTGCGACCCTTGTGCAGGTCGCCGTTGCGGCTGCGCGTCCCTTCCGGGAAGATCCCGAAGAGTTCACCGCGTTGCAGCACAGCTTCGGCGGCATCGAGTGCTGCTGTGCTCTTTTCGCCTCCGCTGCGGTCGATCGGGATCATCCCCATCGCCGGGAACAGGAATTTCGTCTTCCACGAGTCCATGTACTCGGCCTTGCCGACGAAGGAGATGTTGCGCGACACGTTGAGCATGAGAAACGCAGAGTCGAGAAAACTCACGTGGTTCGGGCACAGGATCGCCGGCCCCCGCACGGGGAGGCGTTCGAAGCCCGACAGGTGGATGTGCCACAGCCGCTTCGACACTGGACGGGCGAGCGCGCGCACCCGGCGCTGCATCGGTCCTGCTCCTGCTGGTTGTGCCACGTCAGCCAGAGTAGACGGCACAACCGCACATTTGAAGCGCGCCGCGTGAACTTCCCGTCAACGCCACGTTCCCAACCCGGAAAAATGCGGCGTCGTGCCCGCCCAGCGGGCACATCTCCGCACATTTCGGGGGTTGGTGGCGGGTCAGTCGAGGTCGATGCCGAGGAGGGCGGCCGCTTCGGTGACACCGGTACCGGCGCGAGCGGCGGCGTCGATCGCGGCCACCGCGCCGGGACTGTCGAGGTCGTCGTCGAGTCGATCCCTGACCTCGTCGAGCAATTCCGGGTTCGACCCCGCGCCCGCGCGCCAGGCATCGAGCCGGGCGCCGTTGCGCGGCATCAGTTCGTCGTCCCATTCCCAATCGACCCGATAGTGGTGTTCGATGATCGCCAGGCGGATCGAGCGGGGGTCCGAGGTCTCGCGCAACTTGTCGACGAACACCAGATTGCCGAGGCTCTTCGACATCTTCTCGCCATCCATGTGGATCAGGGCCGTGTGCATCCAGTGCTTCACGAACAGTTCGCCCGTCGCCGCCTCTGACTGGGCGCGCTCGCACTCGTGATGCGGGAAGATGAGGTCTCCTCCCCCACCGTGCAGGTCGATCGTCGTGCCGAGTTCGCGCAGCGCCAGCGCGGAGCACTCGATGTGCCAACCCGGGCGACCCGGGCCCCACATGGTGTCCCAGCTCGGCTCGTCGATCGCCGACGGATGCCACAGCACGAAGTCGAGCGGCGAGCGCTTGTTGGGATCGTCGATGTTGCCACCGCGTTCCTTGGCGAGCAGCAGCATCTCGTCGTCGGTGTAGTGGCTGAGCGAACCGAACGATTCGAACCTGGTGACGTCGAAGTAGACCGACCCGCCCGACTCGTAGGCGTACCCACGGTCGAGGACCATCCCGATGAAGCCGCGGATGTCGGGGATCGCCGACGATGCCCGGGGCGACGCAGCGACCGGCAGTGCGTTGAGGGCGAGCATGTCGCGCTCGAAGCGAGCCTCCTCCCCGGCGGCCAGGTCCAGATAGTGCACGCCGAGTTCACGGGCCTTGGCGAACAATGGATCGTCGACGTCGGTGACGTTGCGAACACACTTCACGGTGTGGCCCATGTCGATGAGGCGCCGCTGCAGCACGTCGTAGGCGATGAACGTGGCGGCGTGGCCGAGGTGCGTGGCGTCGTACGGCGTGATTCCGCACGTGTACATCAACACGTTGTCGTTGGGTTCGAAGGCAACGATGGCGCGCCGCGCTGTGTCGTAGAGCTGCATCACCCGTCGTCAACAGCGCGAGGGTCTCGTTTGATTCCCGTCAGTTTCGGAGCGACACGCGTCTTGTAGCGCACGTTGAGCTGCAGAAGTACTGCAGTGAACGCCTCGATCGCCGTGGCGTTCGACAGTTCGCCGGCGTCGAGCGGACGACAGCCCGGAAAGTTGGCGACGATGTCGCTGACGACCTGTACAGCGGCGGAATCGTCGCCGCAGATGAGCACGTCGGAGTCGATGGGTTCGTCGATGTGGCCGAGTTCGGTGGCCGGCAGATGGTGGAACGCGGCGACGATGCGCGACCGCGGGATCGCCGCTTGAACGTGAGCCGCCACGCTGCCGCGCGGCGGTACGAGCGGTTGGAACTCCTTGTTGACACGAACCAGCGCATTGGCCATCGAGATCACGATCTTGCCCGCCAGGGCCTCCTGGTTCTCCTGCGCGGTGCCTGCCGCCGAATCCCACGGCGTGGCGATGACGACAAGGTCGCAGTCTGCGGCGTCGGCGTTGTCGCCAGCCTCGAGGAGGTCAGCGAGCTGCGGCCACTTGCCGACGAGTTCGTCGCGGGTTTCCATCGCCCGGTACTTCGACCTCGAACCGATGACCGTGGGATGGCCGATGCTGGCGAGTCGCGCCGCGAGGCCGCTCCCCGCCGGTCCGGTCCCGCCGAAAATGCCGATGCGCATGGCGACAGCGTGGCACACCGATGCGTCGAAGCTCCAAGGCGCCGTCACGATGATCTACGGTCCCGGAGATGGGTCTGCTCGACGGCAAGAAGATCGTGGTCACCGGTGTCCTCACGGACGCATCGCTGGCCTTCGGAGTCGCCAAGTTGGCGCGTCAGGAGGG
>JBGTEH010000664.1:0-3636 GCA_041747915.1 Ilumatobacteraceae bacterium | reverse complement strand
GATCCACGATGCTGTAGTCGCGCTCACCGACCGGGGCAGCATCAAGGATGCCCGCGCCATGGTCGACGAGTTGACCAACCGTGGCCAACTGTCGCTCGAGTCGGTCACGTTCCTGCGCGGCCGATCGCTACAACGCCAGTTTGTGGTCATCGACGAGGCCCAGAACCTCGAACCGACGACGTTGCGAACGATCCTGACCCGCGTGGGCGACGGGACGAAGGTGATCTTCACCGGCGACACCAGCCAGATCGATGCGCCGTACCTCGGTGAGTCGAACAATGCCCTGAGCGTGCTCGCCTCGGCCTTCGCCGGCCAGCAGTGTTTCGGCCACATCACGCTCACCGCGTGCGAGCGCAGCGACGTCGCAAGCCTCGCTGCGGAACTCCTCTGATGGAACGCCTGGGTCTGTAACGCTGGTGTCTGACACCAGCGTTACATGCGGTGAAGGAGTTCTCCTGAAGTTTCGATGATCCGCTTGCGGCGTCGGTTCCGAACATTTAGTGTTAAAAGCGACGCACGGCCCATCCACCCCCGGGCTGTTCGTCGCTCCCAGCACGAAAGGGACCACCGCCATGGCCATCGCAGAGCTGTTCGACTACGAGATTGAACCGACCGCCGACTGGCAGTCCTTCGCCGTCTGCAAGGGCCGGACCAGACTCTTCTTCCCACCCAAGGCCGAACGGCCGCAGGCCAGGGCGCGACGCGAAGCAAAGGCGCAGAAACTGTGCTCCCAATGCCCCGTCCAGGACGAATGTCGTGACTTCGCCCGCTCGCATCGCGAGTACGGATACTGGGCCGGCGAATCCGAAGAGGAACGCCACCTCGCCGGCTTCACCGTGTCTGCGCCGATCGGAGTGCGCGCTCGGTTGCAGCACGAGGCGAGCTGACCACAGTCCGGCCGGTCCTGACCGGCACGCAGCCGGCGGACTTCACCTCATCTCTGCGACAGCCGCTGTCTAGGGTGGCCGTCGTGTCGCTGCCCACGTTTGCCGTCGTCGACCTCGAGACCTCCGGTCTGTCGACGCGGCGGCACCGGGTACTGCAGGTCGGCCTGGTCACCGTGACGGCGCACGGCGAGATCATCGACGAGTGGTCGAGCTTCGTCAAACTGCGTTGGCCGCTGCAGCGTGTGGGGCCCACCGACATTCACGGGATCACCCGCCGAAGCCTGCGCGGCGCCCCGCAACTCGACGACACGCTCGACGAACTCGGCGTCCGGGTCGAAGGATCGGTGCTCACGGCTCACAATGCGGCATTCGATGCTGCGTTCCTCGCTCGCGCATGCCGACGTCGGCCGGCGCACGACCGGTTGCGCACTGCTCTCGACCCGGTGCTGTGCACACTGCGTTTGTCGCGACGACTCGATCCCGATCGCGAAGAGTCCCACCGCCTCGCCGACGTCTGCGCCCGCTACGACGTCGCCCTCGATCGGCCCCATGATGCGCTGGGCGACGCCACCGCCACCGCCGCGATCCTCCCCCACCTCCTCGCGGCCCACGGCATCGACGACGCCGAACAGCTCGCGCCCTTCTACGTCTCGTTGTAACCGGCGAGCACTCGACGTGCGAGGTCACCGGCCGCTTCGGCGGCAGCACCGTCGACGGCCGAGGCGTTCGGCCCGAGACGGATCAGCAACTTGGCCATCCATCGGTCGCTCGAAACGGGCAGCGTGACCTCGATCCAGCCGTTCGGAGACTCGAGTTCTCTGATGTCGTCGACCGGATATTCCTCGACGACCCACTGGGCAGGTGGGCCGAGGCGCAGGACAGCGCGAGGAACTTCAGCGTCGACGAAGAACTGCTCGGGAGCGGTCACCTCGTCGTCGGTGACGGCGATCACGCCGGTGACGATCGCTGATTCGATGCGATCGATACGGAACGTGCGTCGCTGACCGGACCGCCCGTCGTCGGCCACCACATACCAGTTGCCGGACTCGACGAACACGTGCCGGGGAACGATCACACGACTGCCGACCTCGTCGCGCGCCGGCGTGTAGTAGCTGATCGACAACTCACGACCAACTGTTGCGGCCTCGGCGAGCTCATCGGCCATCGCTGGTCGAGCGAGGTCGATGACGACGCCTGCAGTGCCGGCGGCGAAATCGTCTGCGACCAGACCGGCCTCGCCGAGCACCTGTGCGAGCTTGTCGAGTCCCCGTCCGAGCGGGCCGTGCGGATCGGCGCCGGGGAGTTCCATCGCCGCTCGTCCAGCAGTCAGCAGTGTGAAGCCCTCTGGAGCGGTCAGCCGCAAGGGCCGGGTGAACAGCCGGGGGACGCCGACGTACACCATGCCCTCGTCGATGAAGATGTCGACCATCTCGTCGACGAACGGCGGAAGCCCACACATCGCCACGAGTTCCAGGTCCTGCTGGACGTGGGCCTCGGTCAGGTCGAACCGACGAGCGACCTCGGCCAGTGGCACCTCCCCCACCTCCATCAACCAGGGAAGCATCACCAGCAGGCGCCGCAGCCGGTCCTCAGCATTGCGAGGACCGCTCACGTCGACCGCCCCCGACCGTTCGCCACCGCCGACAGCCAGGTCACGATGTGTTCGCGCACGTCCGGCGGCTCGAGCACGACGGCGTGATCGAGCAGCCCGAGCACCCATGATCGCAGCGCAGGGAGATTCGACGCCGGAATCGTCACCACGACGCCGGTGTCGTCTCGTCGCACGACCCGATCGGAACCGACCTCGCGTTCGACGGCCGCTGCGCGTATGTGATCGACATGAACCAGCGCGTCGACTCCGTCGAAAGCGTCGTAGCCGATCTCCTTGGGGTCGGCGGGGAACGCCGAGCGAGGATCGAACGAGTGGGGTCGTTCGTACGATCCGGGCTCACCGGTCACGATTGGGTCGGGATCAGGGTCGAACCGGTCGACGCGGAACGTCCGTTGAGCGTCTCGATCGTGGTCGTGGCCGATGACGTACCAGAATCCGCCTCGCAGGAGGAGCCCCCACGGGTCGACACGACGACGCTCGCCACGGTACGAGAACTCGATCGTCGACCGGCTCGCAACCGCCGCGCGGATCACCGGGAGCTCCGGGCGATCAGGGACGACCGCCGACACCGCCGGGCGCTCGTCGCCGAGTGCGCCACCGAGCTTCCAGATCGCCTCCTGGCCGGAGGCCGAACCCGTGCGAACCGCGGCCACGGCCACCTGCAGTGCCCGCATCTCGTCGGACGCGAGGTCGAGGTCGGCGAGTTCGTACGCACGACGATCGATGCGGTACAGGGTCTGGCCGGAGTAGGCACCGCCGCCCACGATCTCGGTTTCGATCGGTACACCGATCTCGCGCAGCGCTGCTTTGTCACGTTCGAACGAGGCGCGACGCGCATGGTCGCTCTCGGGGTACTGGCCGGCCAACTCGCCCGCGATCTGGATCAGACTCAATGCCTCGCGCCGCTCCAGGAGCAGCGCCAACAGGTTGGTCAGGCGTTCGACCCGATCGACCATCGATCAGTGAGCAACGGCGGCATCGATGGCGTCACGCACCGCGGCCACCACCTCGTCGGCCGACGCTCCCGGTGTGAGAACCTTGGCGACTCCGGTGGCGAGGAGCTCGTCGACATCGTGGTTGGGCACGATGCCGCCGACGATCACCGGGATGTCGACGCCACGCTCGCGGAGCTTGTCG
>JBGTEH010000663.1:0-1827 GCA_041747915.1 Ilumatobacteraceae bacterium | reverse complement strand
GCGCCGACGTTCCCACGGACGCGACCGTTCAGATCGCATCAGACGAAGTGGCCCCCCACATCCGGCTGACGATCGAGGACATCGACATGACGCCGATCGATGCGTACGGGCCGGTGATCGATGCGCTGTTCCGCCAGGGATGCTCAGCGGGAATCGGCCCGTGGTCGAGCGTGGCAACGGGCGAACTCCACGACGCCGTCACGACCGAGACCACCGACGACAACCGTGACATCGACTCCGAATGGGTGATCACGCCGACCGGGCAGGTGACCGCCACCGGATGGGCTGCCATGGTCTACCCGAGCGAGAGTTGCGGGTGGGCGCCGGCGCTGCCGTACGGTCCTGGTGCCGGAGGGTCGACCCAGGTGCCGGCGTCGTGGTCGGCTCCGCTCGACGTGCCCACACCGATCTGGATCGAACTCGCCCAGCGTCGCGACGGCGATCAACTGCGCCCACCCCTCCTGCGCCCGTAACCCCACGCCGGCGACCCCCCAATCCCCGTTTGTGGCGCGAAAACGGTGGACCGGGTCACCCAAAACGCGCCGCAAACGGGTTGTGCCGGTCGGGCCCGCGACCCAGCCCGACCCCAGCCCGACCCCCAGCACAATCCCGAAATCCCCGTTCGCGGCGCGAAAACGGTGGACCGGGTCACCCAAAACGCGCCGCAAACGGGTTTTTCCGGGGGCTGGGTTCAGCCGACGCGGCGGGCGGTCTCGACGAGGTTGATCTCGTAGAGCACCTCGTCGAGCGCATCCTCGGCACTGATTGCGGCGAAGCGCTGCGGACGTTCGTCGGTGCAACACGATGGCACCGGCGACAAGATCGTCCACGGGCGCGGGTGGCAGAACTGCACGACGCTGTAGCGCTCGCCCTCGTAGCCCGGCGCGGCGACCACGCGATGTAGGCCGACCGGAATCGTGCCGTTGGTGAGCCGCTCCAACATGATGCCGGTGTTGATGATCACCGCAGTGTCGGGAGGTGTGGCGTCGACCCAGTCGTCGCCGACCTTCACCTGCAGGCCCGGAGCGGTGGAGCGCGGCAGTGCGGTGATGAGGTTGATGTCGCCGTGTTCGGCTGCCCACACGTGGCCGTCATCGCCGAGTTCGGACATCGCGGGATAGCGGATCGCCCGGGTGAGGGTGGGTCCGTCGGCCACCATGTCGTCGAAGAACGTCTCGTGGCAGCCGATGCCCTCGGCGATCACGCGGAGGAAACGGCGCTGCAGGTCGGCGATCGATTCGTGGAACCGGTACAGCACCTCGGTGATCCCCGGCACCGCGTCTTCGGGCAGGAGCTGGTCGGGATAGGCGGTGGAGAACTTGCGCTTGAGCGGGTGCCCAGCGGCGATCGGTGCCGACCAGTTCAGCATCTCCTTCCAGTCGGGCTTGTCACTCGACGCCGCCGTCTCCACGAGCAAGCCGGTGTAACCCGTCTGGCCGTTGGCTCCCGGCGCCACGAAGCGTTGCTTCTCGTCGGCGGACAGCTCGAAGAACGTGCGCAGCATCGCATACGCGGTGTCGAGGAGGTCTTCGGAGAGGTCGTGGTTCGTGTAGACGAATCCGGTTTCGAGGCTTCGCCGGACCCCGTCGACCACGGCGCGGCGTGATGCGCCTGTGGTGCGCTCGAACGACAGGAGGTCGACGTCGATGATCTGATCGCTCATGGCGACAACGCTACCTGTCCCGATCGCGCAGCTCGGGCGGAGCGTCGTCGGGCTCCGTCGGCCGACCGTCGGCCGCGAACAACGCCGGCCAGCCTCCCGTGTGGATGAACACGACGTCGCTGCCGAATCGACCCTCGGCGGCGAGACCGAGCAGCCCGGCGCAC
>JBGTEH010000662.1:0-5282 GCA_041747915.1 Ilumatobacteraceae bacterium | reverse complement strand
CCAAGTGGCCATGCTGGGCCTCGTCAAGGCGGTCGACCGGTTCGACCCCGAATACGGGACGTCGTTCTCGTCATTCGCCGGGCGCACCATCGAAGGCGAACTCAAGCGTCATTTCCGCGACAAGTCGTGGGTCGTTCGCGTACCTCGCAGTGCCAAGGAACTCCACCTTCACGTGCGCCGCGCCGCCGATGAGTTGTCGCAGGCGAATTCCCGATCACCATCGGTCGACGAGATCGCCACCCACTTGCGCATCGAACGCGACGACGTCCTGCGCGGATTGTCCGCAACGGCCGCCTACAGCGTTGGAACCCTTGACTCGGGTCCCAACGATGATGGGCCGGACACCGATCGGCAGCAGGCGTTGGCAACGACCGACGTCGGCTTCGAGAACAGCGAGAACCGCCAAGTCGTGCTCGAGTTGCTCGACCGACTCCCCGAGCGCGAGCGCGAAGTCGTACGTCTGCGGTTCTACGAGCGGATGTCACAATCCGAGATCGGCGAGATCATGGGGATGTCACAGATGCACGTGTCCAGGCTGCTGCGGCGATCGTTCGATCAGATGCGTGAGTGGGTTGATGACCAGTCGACTCAGTCGCCGCTCGACTCCGACGCTGCTCGCGAGTAGACGAGCCCCAGAATCTCCCCGACGGACGGGAACGGCCACATCGACTGCGCCAGGCGTTCCACGGGCACCGCCCCGTCGATCGCAGTCACCAGCGCCGCCGCAAGCTGATCGAACCCAGCTCCGATCCCGTGCGCGCCCACGACGTGTCGCCCTTCCCGATCGACACCGATGGTCAGGAATCCATCGCCCAACTCGTCGGTGATCGTGCGCGGGAGCTCGCTCATCCGTGCACTCACCCAGAACGCGGACTTCCCCCGCTCATCGGTGGGCTTGGCGCCCATCGTCAGGATCGGCGGGTCGGTGAAGACGCATGCCGGTGTCACCACGTCGTCGAATCGCGCGGCCTCGTCGCCGCCGATCGCAGCGGCCACGATTCGCGCCTGATGGTTGGCGAGGTGGGTGTATTCGCCCATTCCGGCGACGTCGCCGATGGCCCACAGCCACGGCAGGCCGTCGATGCGTCCGTTCGATCCGACCGGCAAGGGTTCGTCGCCACTGAGGCCCACACCGTCGAGGCCGATGTGAGCGGTCCGCGGCTTCGTGCCGGTGGCGACGAGCAGGCGGTCGGTGTCGAGCCATGCGCCGTTGTCGAAGATCGTGCGCACGCCGCCTCCGCGACTCTCGACTCGTTCGATCGTGACGTCACGTCGGATCCGCACTTGCTCAGCGCTCAATGCATCGTCGAGGAGTCGTCCGATCTCGCCGGGGAGATCGGGGAATGCGGTCGGCTCACTGTCGAGAAGATGCACCTCGGTTCCGAACCGGGCGAAGATGGTGGCCAGTTCGCTCCCGATCACGCCCCCACCCACGATCGTCAGACGGGCGGGCCGCTCCTGGGCGGTCATCGCGTCGGCGCTGGTCCACAGGGCGTGTCCGAGACTCCCGAGACCGGGGATCTGAGGCATGGCGACCTCGGAGCCGGTCGCCAGGACGACATGATCGGCGCGGTAGCGCTTGCCGTTCGCTTCGATTTCACCCGTACCCACGAGACGTGCCGCGAAGCGCACCAGCACCGCGCCGTCGTCGGTGATCTGGCGGGCGTGTTCAGCGTCGTCGAGATGCTCCGCCACTTCGAAGCGGCGCTTGACCGCATCAGACCAACTGCGTCGCACGACCGCGTCGTGGAGCATCGCCTTGGTGGGCATGCACGCCACGAACGGGCACTCGCCACCGACCCGTGCGGGCTCGAACACCACGACGCTCGATTCGGTCGATCGGAGTTCGGAGACCAGCGCTTCCGCCGCGCTCCCGCCACCCAACACCGCCACATCGAAGCGAGGCGTGGTGTCGTCGTCGTTCACATCGGCCGTCGCTGTTGACATGGATGTCGGGTACCCATTCGAGAACCCGAACCAAACAACATCACCCGCGCGCTCACGGTCCAACAGACCTGGTCGACCGAGGATCACCTCGACTCGAACGACCCGGGTTGGCCGTCTCACCCGTTCGGGTGATACTGCCCACCCGACATTCCATGGGAGAAGTGCGTCAGTACCCTCCCGTCGATGCCCACTCGCCTGCTGATCTCCGAGAGCGGTCCGAACTGCGTAGCCCTCAGCGGTGAGATCGATGCGGGCTCGGCGCCCGACCTCTCCTCGCGACTCGACGGACTGCTGGCGGCCGACAACGACATTCGGGTCGACTTGGCCGACGTGACGTTCATCGACTCGAGTGGGCTACGGGTGCTCATCGAGTTGCAACGCCGAGCCTCTGCGGCCGAGCGACGGCTGCTCCTGCGAGCACCGAGCAAGTCGGTGACACGCCTGCTCGAGGTGACGGGTCTCGCCGGTCACTTCGACGTCGAGACCTGAGCAGCGCTCTCCTCGAACTGCGATCGCTCCGGCGGCGTCCACGCGGACCGGTCGGCCGCCTCGATCGTCGCCGCGATGGCGTCGTCGAGCGGCTCGATCGGTCCGGGAAGATCTCGGCGGATCGCCTCGGATCTCACCAGCGCGATCGTGCGGACCAACGTCGTCATCACTTCGGGATCTGCGGCGCCGTATCGACGGATCGGTCCGATCGCCCGCTCGAGATATGCAGCGTGGGTCGTGCGCATCAGGACCACCATTCGACCTTCGTGCGAGTGGTGCGTCGAGGGCTCGTCTCGGGACCAGATGGAGATCAACACATTGCCGATGTGGACGGTGACATCGCACGCCGTGGTCGGATCGTTGACCCCCGGCGACAACGCTCGTACGGCGATGTCAGTCAGTTGGACGAGTCCGAATCCGATGTCTTGTTGCATGGTTCGGCTGTCGCCGAGTGCAAATGCCTCGACGATGTGCTGGCGACAGGGGTCCTCGTCGGCTGGCGGAGGCGAGATCCACAAGAGTGGCGCATGTGCGGGAACGAAACTCCCGATGCTGACCGCAACGAAACCGCTGCTCGCTTCGGGCAGCGCATCGAGCAGTGCCTGCGGATCGATCTGCTGGACCCAGCCGGCCGATTCCGTTTCGATGGGCGCGCTCAGGGCAGGGATCTCGAAACCGATCTGGCTGACGCCGCTGCCTGGCAGCAGCTCGGTTGCCTGGCCGGCGGTCATCTCGCTGCTCCGTCCGACGACATCGATCGTCGTGGCCGCGACGCGTTCGGCAACGGCGCCGACCCGAAGGCTGTGCGTCAGTTGATCCACCGAGCGGACGACGGCCACGAGTGCAATCACCCCGAGCGCGACCGCCACGAGCACCGTCACATGGGGGACGATGGCCGTCTCATCCTCGCCGAAGTCTCTTGTGGAGCGCAGCGCAAGGAGGCAGAACACGGTCGTTCCGAGTACGAGACCGATCGTATTCTGCAGGCCCCGGTTGCCGAGCCAGTCGCGCAGCGTGCGCGGCGAGAACTGTGTACTGGCGAGTTGCACGGCCACCAACATCATCGACATGAGCAAGGCGATCGAGGTGATGAGGCCGCCCGCCATGGCGGAGAAGACCGACCGGGAGCTGTCCACGGTGGTCGTCAACCACAGCGGGAGTGACTCGTCGCCGAGCGCACGGTCGACGAGCAGTAAGGACTGGACGAGAACGATCGATCCCGCCACGTAGAGCATCGGCACGAACGAGAGACGATGTCGAAGCTCATCCGCGATCTGGCGCAACCGAACGATGCCGAAGGTGCGCGTTGCCATGCGTGTCCTTTGTCTGGTCAGCGCCGCACGAGGGGGGGTGCGACCCCGAAGCGTTCAGCTTCGAAGGCGGCGCGGGTGCGGTTGGGGACCTCGAGCTTGGTGAAGAGGTGGCGGACATGCGTCTTGACAGTGTCGATCGAGACGTAGAGCTCGCTGGCGATCTCGCGGTTCGAGCAGCCGCGGGCGATGAGTGCGAGCACCTCGCGCTCGCGCTCCGACAGAGCGGTCGACGCGTCCTCGGGGGCGTCACGGTCGATACCGACCGGCTCACCGCAGTGGACTCGCTCGAGAGACTCGACGAGGCGCTCGCCGGTCTCGGACTTCAAGATCACACCGTCGACGCGCGCTGCAGTTGCGTCGTCGAGGAAGGCAACCGGAGCGTCCCACGTGTAGAGCACGACCTTGGCGATGTCGCGATCAGCCAGCATCTCGCGCACGCGGCTCAGTGCGTACCGTCTGCCGGCGAACGTGTCGAACAGAGCAATGTCGCAGGATTCCTCCGGCGTGTCTCCAGCGACGGCCTCGACGACGACGATCCGATCGGGGAACGGGGCGAGCATCGTACGGAGGCCCTCGACGATGATCTGATAATCGTTGACCAAGGCCACCCTGATCGGCGTGTTGGGAGTGGTCACCCGGCCAGCATGCCCAGCGTCACGCGTTGGTCAAACTCGGTCACTCGACGAACCGCCGGACCCGGGCCCGTTTGCCGCGCATCGTGGTGGACTGCATCTTCTCGATGACATGGTCGACCGAGGCCTCTGGAACACCGACGACGGAGTAGGCGTCGGAGATTCGGATCGGCCCGATCTCGCGTCCGACCAGCCCGGTCTCGTTGGCGATCGCACCGACCAGATCGCCCGGACGGACGCCCGCCTTACGACCGAGACTGACGTGGACGAAGCTGGTGCCCGCGCCGGAACCGCGTCCTTTGGTGCCGCGGTCGCGTTCACCCCCGTTCCGATTCTTCCCGTCGGTCTTCTTGGACGCCGATTCGTTGCGGCTGCCGCGCAGCCGATCCGACGCGTCGGGAATTTCGAGCTCGTCGATGGTGGCTCCCCGTGACTCGTGGACCAGCTTGATCGCCGCGAGCGCGATGTTGCGGTCGCTGTCCTCGCCGGAGAGCGCGTGCAGTACGACGTTGAAATCCTCGAGATCGGGTGCCGCCAGAGCATCGCGCACGGCCAAGACCGTCAACTCGATCTGGCGCGCACGGAGGTCGGAGACCGTGGGAACCGTGGCGATCTCGAACTTCTGTTTCGTGAGTCGCTCGATGTTCTCGAGGCCGCGCCGCTCACGCGGTTCGGCCAACGTGATCGCCACGCCCTCGCGCCCGGCGCGCCCGACACGCCCGATGCGATGGACGTAGCTCTCGGCTGCCGATGGCACGTCGTAGTTGACGACATGGGTGAGCGTGTCGACATCGAGGCCGCGCGCGGCGACGTCGGTGGCCACCAGGAGTTCAGCGGTGCCGTCGCGCAGGCGCGCCATCACGCGGTCGCGCTGGGCCTGATCCATCCCACCGTGCAGCGC
>JBGTEH010000661.1:0-2581 GCA_041747915.1 Ilumatobacteraceae bacterium | reverse complement strand
TTCACTGGAGCCGGGTGCGAGGATCGAACTCGCCACCTCATGATTACAAATCAAGTGCTCTACCAACTGAGCTAACCCGGCAGGGGTCGGATCAGGCTACCGACGCAGCAGCCACCGATGGGTCGACCGCAGTTCGGTCAGCCGAGGTTTTCTGCTGACGAATTCGAGATGTCGAGATCAATCGACACTCGAGACTCGTCGGAAGGCGGTTGGGCTGTGAGCAAGCGACGAACGAGATCGTCTCTCAGTGCCAGCGCCCGCGATCATGCGGTGACCGCCCATCACCGCGAACTACACCATCGCGAGACGTTGGCGGGCCACCTCGTACAGAGCGACGGCCGCGGCCGCGGACACGTTGAGCGAGCCAACCTGCCCAGCCATCGGGATGGCCACGATCGAGTCGCAACGATCACGCACCAGCCGCGAAAGCCCGGCGCCTTCGGCGCCCAGCACGAGACAAATCGGTTCCGTCGCCAGCGATCCGATGTCGAAGAGGTCTCGGTCGGCCCCGTCGTCGAGACCGACGATCCAGATGTGGTGGTCGGTGAGCTGCCGGAGCGCTGCTGGCAGGCCGGGCACCAATGCCATCGGCACGTGTTCGACGGCCCCAGCGGCTGACTTGGCGACCGTGGGCGTCACGTGGACGGCCCGATGTTTGGGCAGCAGCACGCCGGTCACGCCGGCTGCATCGCAGGTGCGGATGATGGCGCCGAGGTTGCCGGGGTCGGTGACCCCGTCGACGGCCACCAGGAAGGGAGCCTTCGCGGTGCGACCGCGCTGATGGCCGGCGATCAGTTGGCCGAGATCGGCCTCGGGGATCTCGGCCGCATGTGCGAGCACGCCCTGGGGTGCCTCGCTTCTGGCCTCGCGCTCCAACTTCGCTCGGGCAACGTAGAGCAGCGGGATGCGCCGGGCACCCGCGATCTCCACGATGTCGGACACACCTGCGTCGCCCTCGAGCTCGGCGCTGATCCACACCTCGTGCACCCTGCGGCGCTCCGCGATGAGGAGTTCGCGGACTGCCTGACGCCCTTCGACCTGGCGTCCGCCGAGACCCTTCGCGGCTCCGGCGCTGCCGGTCGTCTGGCGGGCGGCCGGACGTCGTCCGCTGCGGCTCGGAGGTCGGGCCGACGATGAGCGCGGCGTGCTGGATCGTGTGCTGCCCGTTCGTGCGCCGTCGCTGGGCCGTCCGCCGCCCGATCGACCGCCACTCTTCCCGCCCGGACCCGTTCCGCCCGAACCCTTCCCGCTCGGACCCTTTCCGCCTGAACCCTTCCCGCTCGGACCCTTTCCGGCCGACGGTCGGCGTGTGCTCACGAAACGCCTCCCATGCGATGAATGAGCGCCGAGGCGAAGCAGGCGACGCCTTCGCCGCGGCCGATGGCACCGAGTTGCTCGGCACGGTTGCCCTTCACCGTCACTGGCCCGGCGACGGCAGCGGACAGGTTGCGCTGCATCTCGTCGCGCATCGGCGCCAGCTTCGGGCTTTCGCACACCACCGCGCAGTCAACGTTCGACACCCTCCAGCCGTCCTCGGCGATCATCGCCGCGACATGACGCAGAAGCGCCATCGAATCGGCGCCCTTCCACTCGGGGTCGGTGTCCGGGAAGTGCATCCCGATGTCGCCGAGGCCTGCCGCGCCGAGGAGCGCATCGGCGCAGGCGTGCGCCACGGCGTCGGCGTCACTGTGACCCTCCAGGCCGGGCACACCGTCGAAATGGCAACCGCCGAGCACGAACACCCGCGACGGATCGGTACTGAAGCGATGGATGTCGAAGCCCTGCCCGACTCGGAACTCCGGTACCGCAGAGGGGGAGGTGGACGCGGAGGTCACGAATCTGCTCCCGTCGGTGCGGCGACGAGTCGACGACGTGCCCACTCGAGATCGGTGGGATGGGTGATCTTACGGTTGTCGACATCGCCCGCAACGACGACGACATGACCGCCCATCTGTTCGACGAGTGCGGCGTCATCGGTGGATGCGTTGCCGCTCTCGTGAGCACGCCGGAGCACCTCGGCTCGGAAGGCCTGCGGGGTCTGCACAGCAACCAATGAGGAGCGGTCCGGCGTCGACACCACCACACCATCGGCGACGATCTTGATCGTGTCGGTGACAGCGATACCGGGCACTGCCGCAGCGCCACCAGCGACCACTGCGTCGATGACACGGCCGAAGAGCTCACGCGTTGCGAACGGCCGCGCAGCGTCGTGTACGCAGATGATCGTGGCATCGGCTGGTACGGCGGCCAGCCCCGCGCGCACCGACTCGCTGCGGGTCGGGCCACCGGCCACCGCTTCCTCACGGACGGCGTCGGCGGCCGGCACCACGATCACCACTCCGTCGCTGGCCTGTTCGGCCACGGCGCGAGCGTGGTCGATGACGCGGCGATCGCCGAGCACCTCGTACTGCTTCAGGGTCCCGAAGCGTTGGGCGGTACCGCCTCCGACGACGATCGTCCAGATGTGCTCAGCGCCGGTCACAACCGCGCAGGGTAGTACCGTGACCGAAGTCATGGCTCACGAAGACACCCTTGCCCGTACCGACTTCTTCGCTGACGCCGCAACCAGCGCCTTGCAGCG
>JBGTEH010000660.1:0-3107 GCA_041747915.1 Ilumatobacteraceae bacterium | reverse complement strand
GTTTCGACGACGTTGTGTGCGCTGGGGAGCGCTGGGGGCTCCCGAACGCACACGACGTCCGGCGGTCACCAGGTCTCGGACTAGGTTGGCCTCATGAGTCTCGTCAATCGCGACCTGCGAACACTCGGGTCGCTCGCACCGGTCGGGGCGCTCTCGTTCGGGTTGTGGCGGTACACCAACCCTGATGTCGGCACGGCCCAAGCGCTGCTCGAGACAGCGCTCGATGCGGGGATGAATCTCGTCGACAATGCCGACGTCTACGGCTTCGACTGGGGCGGCACCGGGTTCGGCCGAGTCGAGGAGATCCTCGGTTCGGTGCTCGCAGCGGCGCCTCAACTTCGTGATCGGATGGTGCTCGCCACCAAGGGCGGGATCATGCCCCCGGTTCCCTACGACTCGTCGCCGAGCTATCTGCGTTCGGCGTGCGAGGCGTCACTGCGCCGAATGGGTGTCGATGTCATCGACCTGTATCAGATCCACCGCCCCGACCTGTTGAGCCATCCCGCCGACGTGGCTGCCACGCTCACCGCGCTGCGCGATGCCGGCAAGATCCGCGAGGTCGGTGTGTCGAACCACACGCCGGCCCAGGTTGCGGCCCTCGCCGCGCACTTGCCGTTCCCGATCGTGTCGAACCAGCCGGAGTACTCCGCAGTTCGCCTCGACGCTCTGCGCGACGGAACTCTCGACGACTGCATGCGCACCGCAATGGTGCCACTCGCCTGGAGCCCGCTGGCCGGCGGGCGGCTGGCGACCGGCACCGACATACGTCCGGAACTGCTCGAAGTGCTCGACGCGCTCGCCGGTCGCGAGGACGTCGATCGAGCAACGATCGCCATCGCCTTCGTGCTGGCCCACCCGTCGGCACCGATCGCGATCATCGGATCCCAGACGCCGGCGCGGATCTCGTCGAGCACGGCGGCCCTGGGCGTGACGCTCTCTCGCGAGGACGTGTACTCCGTCATCCAGGCGTCCGAAGGAGTTCCGTTGCCATGAGCACCATCGATCGACCCGACGTGCCGGAGATCTCGTGGTTCGGCGCACTCTGTGACGACGACTATGAGTTCCTCGGCGTGCCCGACGACGCGTTGGCGAGCAGTTGGGAACACTGCAGCGAGATCGTGCGCACCGCCGATCGCAACGGCTTCGACAACGTGCTGCTCCCGTCGGGCTACGCGCTCGGCATCGACTCGACCGCATTCGCTGCTGCGATCGCCACGCACACCGAGCAGATCAACCTGCTGCTCGCCGTGCGCATGGGCGAGATGTGGTTGCCGCAGCTCGCACGACAACTCGCGTCGATCGACCAGTTCGCAAGCGGCCGACTGTGCATCAACATCATCTCCTCCGACATCCCCGGCGAGGAACTCGAGTCGTCGCCGCGCTATCAGCGCACCCTCGAGTGGATGCAGGTGCTGCGGCAGTTGTTGAACGGCGAGTCGCTCGACTTCCACGGCGAGTTCGTCGACCTCGTCCTCGACCCACCCCGCGCGAGCACCGTGAGCGGCACCTGCCCACCGATGTACTTCGGAGGTTTCTCGCCCGCGGCGAAAGATGTCGCCGCGGCCGAGGCCGACGTGTTTCTGACGTGGCCCGACACGGTCGCCAGCGTCGCGAGCACCGTCGAGGAGATGTCTGCGCTCGCCAGCGAGCGATACGACCGTTCGCTGGTCTACGGCCTGCGGGCGCACGTGATCGTGCGCGAGACGGAAGCCGAGGCCCGCGATGCAGCAGTTCGGCTCGTGTCGAAGCTCGACGCCGACACGGGCGAGGCAATCCGCGGCAAGTCACTCGACGCCGCGTCGGTCGGCGTGGCGCGCCAGGCGTCACTGCGCGACGCGGCCTCCGACGACGGCTTCGTGGAGGAAGCGCTGTGGACCGGTGTCGGCAGGGCCCGCAGCGGTGCCGGAGCGGCAATCGTGGGCGATCCGGATCAGGTGGTGGCAAAGCTTCGGGCGTACCAGGACGCGGGTATCGGTGCCTTCATCCTGTCGGGATACACGCACATCGCCGAGTGCGAACTCGTCGCCGAGCACGTCCTACCGGCGATCGACCACGCCCCCCTCAAACCCCGCTGGGCCCCGTAACCCTGCGAACGCGTGAACAAATGGCGCCGTCATCGGCCCATTTGTTCACGCCTTCGGCGTGGTCGGACGGGTCAGCGCATGCCGCCGATGGTCTCGCGCGTTTCGGGGTCGAAGAAGTGCATGTTCTCTGTCGAGATGGCGATCTCGACCTGCTCGCCGATGCGAACGCGTGAGCGGGGGCTGAAACGCCCAACGGCGTTCGCAGTGTCGATTCCGGACTTCTCCTCGACGGCATCCGGATCGCCTGAATCGACCGTGGTTGCATCGAGCCTGAAATGTGCCATCAGCTCGGAGCCCAGCGCTTCGACGAGTGTGATCTTCGCCGTGACCCGCTGCGAATCGGGGACCTGCGTCGCAAGCGCGGCATCCTCGTAGTCCTCCGGTCGGATGCCGATGATCACGCTCTTGCCGTCGTACTCACGCAGCTTGGGGTGCTTGACCAGACACTCCGACGCCAAGCCCAGCACGTGCGAACCGAGGGTGACCGTGCCGACGTCGCCCGACAGGTGAACAGTGGCGTCGAAGAGGTTCATCGACGGTGAGCCGATGAACGCAGCGACGAACACGTTGACCGGGTGGTCGTACAGATTCTGCGGAGTGTCGACCTGCTGCAGGTAGCCGCCCTTGAGCACGGCGACGCGGTCGCCCATCGTCATCGCCTCGATCTGATCGTGGGTGACGTACACGGTGGTCACAGCCAACTCGCGCTGCAGCGACGCGATCTCGGCGCGCATCTGCACCCGAAGCTTGGCGTCGAGGTTCGACAACGGCTCGTCCATCAGGAACGCGGCGGGCTGGCGCACGATCGCGCGTCCCATGGCCACACGCTGACGTTGGCCACCCGACAGTTGCCCGGGCTTGCGATCCAGATTGTCCTCGAGTTCGAGGATCGACGCGGCCTTGCGGACGCGGGTGTCGATCTCCTCCTTGGGCACTTTGGCGAGCTTGAGCGCGAACCCGATGTTGTCGTACACCGTCATGTGCGGATACAGCGCATAGTTCTGGAAGACCATGGCGATGTCA
>JBGTEH010000659.1:0-1690 GCA_041747915.1 Ilumatobacteraceae bacterium | reverse complement strand
TCGGCGACGGCACGTACGATCGGCTCGAACTCCCGAGCGTCACGGTCGGCGTCGTGATCGATCAGGTTGATGTGTGGACAACGCCGCTGGGCCTGGCGCCGACGTTGTCCGACGACGACCCCTTCGGCTGCGGCGGCCTCCGTGCGCGCCACGACCCGGTTCGCCGACATCACCGCGGCGGCCACATCGCAAGGGAACCCGGCGGCCACGACGGGCCAGTCGGGGAACCACACCGTCACCATTCGCTGGGGCACGTCCATGATCTGGGACCTCAGGCAGCCGAGATGGCCAGCTGGCAACTGCGCCGTCCCGGAAGACGGCGACCCGACGCCCGCACGACCACGTGACGCTCGCGGAGATGTCCGTGCCCGTCGCCGAGCCCCGCCCACTGCGGTGCTTCGGTGTTGAGCACGCCATCGCACGCCATCGCCCCCGGGTCACCCACCACCACGGTGACCGCGTCACGCTGACGAAGGCGTACGGCGAGTTTGCGGACCGCCCCGGCGGACAACCCGTTCGGCACCCGAACGAGCAGCACGTCGAAGCCGTCGGCGGCCGCGGCCATCACCTCGATCCAGCGCGTCGTGTCACCATCGGTGTCGATCGCCACGATCCGCTCCAGCGGCACACCGAGTTCGCTGGCGGCATCGAGCCCGATGGTGGGCAGGTCGACCGCTGCCATCCATGCCCCCGCTGTGACGGCGGCAGCGACGAGAGCAAGTGCCGTCGAGGTGGCAGCTGGACCCTGACAGGCGACCGTGCGACCCCGAACGAGCCCGCCCTCGGCGAACAATCCGGCGAGTTCGTCGCCCACCGGCATCGTGCGTTCGCGCGCCAACGCCACAGGTGCCACTCGTTCGGTCAACAGAGCCAGGTCGACAGCCGCTTTCATTCCAACAGTGTATCGAACGCATGTTCGTATCCGTCACCCACAACGGCCGCCCGCTGCGACTCATCAGTGCGACGGTTGCCCTGCACTCGCTGCGCAACGGCGAGCATCGATGGGATGCTCGGCCAGAGCGAAGCCGGCGGCGGCCCGCTCGAACAGCTCCATGGCAGAGCCGACATCGCCGTGAGCGAGGTGGCTGTGGGCGCGGACCTCGTCGAGGGCAGCATCCCATGCCGGAAGCCGCATGACCACTTCGGCCAACCAGGTGCTCGTGCGCTCGTAGCGTTCGAGCCGCTCGAGGTCGCCCGCGCGTGCGGCGGCGATCGCTGCGGGGACCTCGAGGGTGATCCGGCAGCCAGGGCACGTCTCGAACGGCCCTCGCACCACCTCCTCGGCTTCGATCACCGCCTCCAGCGCCTCGCTCGGATCACGAGCGAGCTGGATCTTCGTGCCGTAGATGCGGTCGAAGAGGTGAAATCCGACATCGGAGCTACGGGCGATGTCGAGTGAGGTGTCGAGAAGTCGACGAGCCTCATCGTCGTCACCTCGCACGTGCGCGAGTTCCGACAGGCGCTGGTACGAGAACGATTCCCCCGTCGCTGCGGCGATGTCGCGATGCAGCCGAGCCCCTTCGCGGAGATCCGTCTCTGCAGCATCGAGTCGTCCGGAGAGGAGCTCCGCCTCTCCTCGCAGCGTGGTCGCGAACGCGAACCCACGCGCCGCGCCCAATCGCCTCGCTTCGGCGGCGAAGTTGTCGGTGAAGTCGATGACGTCGGAGTACGACCGGTTGCCGTAGAGCAG
>JBGTEH010000658.1:0-5070 GCA_041747915.1 Ilumatobacteraceae bacterium | reverse complement strand
TCGGCGACGGCGCCGGGCAGGCCGATGCGCTCCCAGATCGCCTGCGCCGTGTCGGGGATGGCGGGCGATGCAAGGATCGCAACGATCCGCAGCGCTTCGAGTGCGTCGCCCATCACTGCGTCGACGCCCGGCCCGGGTTCGGCCTTCCACGGCTCGTGAGTTTCGAGATGGCCGTTGGTGGCGCGTACGAGTGACCACGCTGCCTCGAGCGCCCGGCTCGGCTGGACCACGTCCCACTGGGCGGCGGTCTCGGCGTACGCGGTGGCGGCGACGGATGCGAGTGCGCTGTGCGGGTCGGGTGCGGTTCCGATGCCGTTGCACTTCTTGGCGACCACCGTGGCGACGCGAGCGACGAGGTTCCCGAGGTTGTTGGCGAGGTCGGAGTTGTAGCGCGCGGTGAAGCCCTCGATCGAGAAGTCGCCGTCGTTGCCGTACGCGGTGTCGGCCAACACGTAGTAGCGGAATCCGTCGACGCCGACGTCGTCGACCAGGTCGAGGGGATCGACCACGTTGCCGGCGGTCTTGCTCATCTTCTCGCCGTCGCTGAGCAGCCAGCCACCGATCGCCCAACCCTTGGGCAGCTCGACGCCGGCCGACAGCAGCATTGCCGGCCAGTAGACGCAGTGCTGACGCACGATGTCCTTGCCGATGAGGTGGTAGTCGACCGGCCACCAGCCGGTGTAGTCGTCGGTGCCGTCTCCGAAGCCGACTGCGGCCAGATAGTTGGTGAGCGCGTCGAACCACACGTAGGTGACGTGTTTCGGATCCCACGGCAGAGGGATTCCCCACTCGAGCGAGGTCCGGCTGATCGAAAAATCGCGCAGGCCGCCCTTGATCAGGCCGATCGCCTCGTTGCCGCGATGCTCCGGCGTCAAGGCTCCGGGGTGCTCGGCGTACCAGTCGAGAAGCCGGTCTTCGAAGCGTGAGAGTCGGAAGAAGTAGTTCTCCTCCTCGAAGTACTCGACGGGTCGGTTGTGGATCGGACAACACTCGACAGTGGTGCCGTCGTCAGCGGTCACGACGACCAACTCGTCGTCGGCGTAGTACTCCTCGCACGCGACGCAGTACTTGCCCGCAAAGGTGTCGAGCTCGATGTCGCCGGCGTCGTAGCAACGCTGCAACAGCTCCTCGACCGCGGCCCTGTGGCGTGGCTCGGTGGTGCGGATGAAGTCGTCGTTGGCGATGTTGAGGCGCTTCCACGCGTCCACGAACTTCGGCGCAATCGTGTCGACGAAGTCCTGGGGCGACTGGCCGACCGCGTCGGCGGCCTGTTGGATCTTGAGGCCGTGCTCGTCGGTGCCGGTGAGGAATGTGACATCGTCACCGAGCAGGCGGTGCCAACGGGTGAGCGCGTCGCCCACGACGGTGGTGTATGCGTGACCGAGGTGCGGTTCGGCGTTGACGTAGTAGATCGGGGTCGTCACGTAGAACCGGTTCACGTCAGCACGTTAGAGGCTTGCCCCCATCCGCCCTCCGCCCCATTCCGAACGCGTGAACAAATGGGCCGGTGACCGCCCCATTTGTTCACGAGTTGGCCGGGTACCGTGCCGTCGATGAGCGGAGACTTCCACGACGCCACCGCTGTCCGACGAATCGCCACGATCGACGGGGCGCACGATGCGACAATCGTGTTCGCGTCGCACGTGCAGCCGGGGTGGGACATCGGGGGCAACGCCAACGGGGGCTATCTGATGGCGATCGCCGGCCGGGCGATGAGTGACGCGGTGGGGCGAGCGCCGCTGACCCTCACCGCTCACTACCTTCGGCCCGCTGCGACGGGGCCGTGCGAGATCGAGGTCACGACGGTGAGATCCGGGCGTCGGTTCACGACGGCGACGGCGTCACTGGCGATGGTCGACGGCGGCGAGCGGCGCGAGATCATCCGCCTGCTCGGCACGTTCGGCGATCAGAACCCCGGCGGGCCCTCGTACATCGCGGAGCCGCCCGTCGACATGCCCGACTACGACGACTGCGAGTTGCCACCGTCGGCGAACGAAGGTCCGAAGCCGGCGATGATGGAACGGCTCGCCAGTCGGATCTTTCCTGGCGACGCGGGATTCCGGACCGGTGCACCGACCGGTGAGGCGCGCATCCGGGGGTGGTTCGCGTTCGCCGACCACGCGCCGATCGATGCGATTGGACTGCTGCTGGTGGCCGATGCGTTCCCGCCGTCGGTTTTCAACACCGACCTGCCGGTGGCGTGGGCGCCCACGGTGGAGCTGACCGTCCACATCCGCGGCGTGCCGGCACCGGGGCCGTTGCGCTGCTCGTTCCGGTCACGCTTCGTTCATGACGGAATGCTCGACGAGGATGGCGAGGTCTGGGACTCCACCGGTGCGCTCGTGGCCCAGAGTCGCCAACTCGCCCTCGTGCCACGTCCTGCCGCTGAGGCAGGAGTGTCAGCGACGAAAGGTTGATCGGCGTGCCCCGGCGCGTGACGACGTCAATGCGACCCCGGCGGCGAAGCTTGCACCTGCGATGGCAACCGCTCCGACCGAGCGACCGGTGCGACGAACGACCGACTTGGTCTGTGCGCTGAAGATCACGATCGGCCATCCGTGGCGGCGGGCGTGGCGCTCGAGGCGCGCGTCGGGGTTGACCGCGACTGGATGGCCGACCGCCTCGAGCATCGGAAGGTCGCTCGCCGAGTCGCTGTACGCGTAGCACTGGCCGAGTTCGTAGCCGTTCCAATTGGCGATCTCGACCATTGCTTCGACCTTGCCGACGCCGTAGCAGAACGGCCCGTCGAGTTCGCCCGTGTACAGGCCGTCGACAACCTTGCTGCGGGTTCCGATGCCCGACGTCATGCCCAGCGAGTGGGCGAGCGGCTCGACGATCTCTTGCGGTGCCGCGGACACGATGTATGTGTCGCGCCCGGCGTGGCGATGGCGGTCGAGGAGTCGGCGCGCCTCCGGGCGAAGCCGAGCGAGCAACCGTGGGAGCACCTCGACGTTGAGCGCTTGGAGGTCGCTCTGTCGCATGCCGGTGACCGCCTTGAGGACTCGTGCGCGCACTGCGTCGGTCGTGTCGTCGTTGGCACCGAAGAGCTTGAAGGTGGCTGCGCCGACGGCATCGCGGACGAACTCGACATTCGGGATCAGTCCGGCCTTGCGAGCTTGCAGCGCCAGCGTGTATGCCGACGATCCTGAGATCAGGGTGCGGTCGAGGTCGAAGAACGCTGCGCTCGGCCCCGTTCCGGCAACGCCGACATATTCACTCATGATCGCTCACTCATCGTCGCTGTCGTCGGGGCGCGTCGTCATGGGTTCAGTCTGGCGGTCGAGGGCGATGGCGAGCGCGTACACCTCACGTTTGGGTCGTCCCATCGACTTGGCCACCGAGGCAGACGCGTCGCGAGTCGACGAGCCTGCATCGCGTTCCCGACGAAGTTCTGAGCGAACCTCGTCGTCGGTGGCTCTTCGGTCCGACCTGGGCGCGCCTTCGATGACCAGCACGTATTCTCCTCGGGGACCGCTGATGTCGAGCTCTCCCAGTGGAGCGCGCACGACCTCTTCGTGGAGCTTGGTGAGCTCACGGGTGACGACGACAACTCGATCGTCGCCGCACACGGCGCGCAGGTCTTCGAGCGTGCGCAGCACCCGGTGGGGGGCCTCGTAGACCACGCTCGTGCGATGTTCGGTGGCGATGTTGGCGAGTCGACTCTCGCGATCGGCGCCCTTGCGCGGGATGAAACCCTCGAAGACGAATCGATCCGCGGCGAGCCCACTGATCGTGAGGGCCATCACGGCTGCGTTCGGGCCGGGGACTGCACTGACCGCGTAACCGGCGTCGAGCACCGCTCGCACGATGCGCTCGCCGGGGTCGGAGATGCCCGGCGTTCCGGCGTCGCTGACGATCGCGACGTCGCGTCCGTCGCCGAGGGTGCGCACTACGTCGGCAATGCGGTCCAACTCGGTGTGGTCGTTGCAGACCGCCATCCGTTCGGCACGAATCCCGGCGTGTTGCAGGAGCAAACCGGTGCGACGGGTGTCTTCGCAGCACACGAGGCCGGCGTGCGACAGCACGTCGATGGCACGGGGCGAGAGGTCGCCGAGGTTGCCGATCGGTGTGGCCACCAGCCAGAGGGTGCTCATCGGTCTCCGCGTCGGTGGCTCATGTCAGCGATTCATTCGGCGGGTGCGGTTCGGACTTCGATCTCGTCTCCGACGCGCAGGCCCCAGCGTCCGAATGCGCCTGCCTCCGCCTCGATCACCGAGCGGGCGTTCCATACCGGGATCCCCATGCGAAATCGCTGCATCTGGATCGTCTTGACAACGATGCCGTCGGTGTCGAGATAGGCGACATCGATGGGCATCTTCATGCCGATGGTGTGGATCCAACGGCATGGCTCGATGACGAGCGCGCCGTCGATCGACTCTCGTCCGATCAGTCCGCGTCGCCGTTCGCGACGGCCGGCGGCGATCTCGGCCGATGCCAGCACACGGGCGTCGGAAACCAACCATGCCATTGTCGCAGTGTGCCAGATGACGGTGCGTTCGCATACGACGCGCAGTGCGGCGCCGTTGCGCGGTACGTTCGCCGTGTGAGCTGTGAACGTGAGCGCTGATGTCGTCGGTTGACACGTTCGAACTGCGCAGCGTCGACGCCGGACCCGCTGGCGCTCCGATCCTCCGTTCCATCGATCTGCTGGTTCCGGCCGAGGGCGTGACGGTGCTGGCCGGGCCGTCGGGCGCCGGTAAGTCGACGCTGTTGCGACTCCTCAACCGACTCGACGACCCGTTGGCGGGCGAGATCCGGTGGCGCGACCGGGCGCTCACCGAGTGGGAGCCGACCGAATTGCGCCGCCAGGTGGCGATGGTGTTCCAGCGGGCGCCGATCTTCCCCGGAACCGTGTTCGACAACCTGCGCGTCGCGCTGGCGGACGTGTCGTCGGAACGCGCCGGCCACGTCCTCGAGCATGTCGGTCTCGATGGGGGTCTGATCGATCAGGCCGCCGACACGCTGTCGGGCGGCGAGGCGCAGCGGATGTGCGTGGCCCGTGCGCTGCTGACCGATCCCGTCGTGTTGCTGGCCGACGAACCGACGGCCGCGCTCGATCGTTCCGCCCGC
>JBGTEH010000657.1:0-3417 GCA_041747915.1 Ilumatobacteraceae bacterium | reverse complement strand
CCGCGCTCGGCCTCGCCGCGCTACCAGCCTGGGCCGCCAGCCGTCGTCGGCCGAGCGTGGACCTGAGAGCCGAGTGATGCTGGCAGCGCCCTTCACGTCCGGGGGCCGGGAGTGAGCCCGGTCTGGATGTGGTTCAGGGTCGAGTGGCGCGGTCGCTGGCGGGGACTCGTTGGCTTGCTGCTCCTGATCGCGTTCGCAACCGCCTCCGTGGAGGCCGCCGTTGCCGGAGCGCGCCGAGGCGCCTCGGCACTGGACAGGCTGCTCGAACGTACGGAGCCGGCGACGCTGATGGTGCTGCTCAACCGCGGTTCGTTCGACTGGGACGTGGTCCGGGCGATGCCCCAGGTCGAGGCCGTGTCGGCGTTCGCCGTCAGCGGCTTCGCCGTCGAGAACATCGGCGATCACCCGGAGATCGACCCGACCTCACTGAGCTTCTTTCCGTTCGTCGACCGCGAGGTGCTCGACACCATCGAACGCCCAGTGGTGCTCGACGGCAGGCGCCCCGACCCGGCGCGCGCCGACGAGGTCGCCGTGACTGCGAACTTCGCGGGCCGATTCGACAAGGACGTCGGCGACCGGGTCACCCTGCGCCTGTTCAGCGCCGAACAACTCAGCGACCCGTTCTCGGGCACGCCAATGGGGCCGACAATCGATGCGACGATCGTCGGCGTCCTCCGAAGTCCCTTGCTCCAAGACACCGCCGACAATCCGAATGGCTTCGTCTTCGCTTCGCCCGGTCTGTATGAGCAGTACCCGGACAACGTGGTCGGCCGGGACGACGCGGTCAACGTGAACGCGTTCGTGCGCCTCGAGGCGGGCGGGAGCGGGGTCGACGAGTTCGAACGCGAGTTCACCCGCGTCACGGGGATCGAGAACGTCGACTTCCAGAACCTGGACGATGCCGCCCAACACACCCGTGACGTCACGGCATTCGAGGCGCGAGCGCTGCTGCTGCTCGCGCTGACGGCACTGCTGGCGAGCATGGTGCTGATCGGGGTGGCGATCTCACGTTTCTGTGCGGCCTCGTTCGTGGGTCTCGAGGTGATGAGGACGTTCGGCCTCACACCGCCACAGACACGGGCCTGCGTCGCCCTCGCACCTACCTCGGCAGCGGCGGGCGGGGTCGTGCTCGCAGGCGTCGCGGCACTGTGGATGTCTCGCTGGTTCCCGTTCGGGAACGCCGCATTCGTCGAACCGTCGCCGGGAACGTCGTTCGATCCGCTAGTACTGCTCCCGGCGCTGATCGTCGTTCCGCTCTTCACCGTTGCAGCGAGTCTCGTACCGCTGCGCTCCAGCGGACGCGTCGGTGAGCCGGCCGGGCGCGTGTCCTTCGTGGAGGCGAAGACGGCGACCTGGCCACTCACGCTCGGCCTCGGCACCCGATTCGCGCTGTCGGCGCGATCGACCCCCAGCTCGGCGTCCGGACGGCCGGCCCTCTTCGCAGCCGTACTCGGCGTCGCCGGGGTCACCGCGGCACTGACCTTCGCTCACGGCATCGCCGACGCCACCGACGGCTACGAACGGTTCGGTCAGACCTATGAACTCGGTGCCTACCTGGGCATTGGCGGACAGGACTTCGTCGATGCGGCATCGACGCTGGCCACGATCGCCGCCGACCCCGACGTCGACGGCGTGCTCGACGCGTCCAACGACGTGGCGAGCACCGACAACGGTTCAGTATCGGTGTTCACCTACGCACCCGTCGGTGAACCCCTCGACGTCGTCGTCACCGACGGGCGTCTCCCATCCACATCCTCGGAGATCGCACTCGCTCCGCGGTCGGCCGAAGAGGAAGGTGTCGGCGTCGGCGACACGGTCACGCTCACCGGGCCGAACGGATCGTCGACACTCACCGTCACGGGCGTGGCCTTCGTGCCGGCAGGCCCGCACAACGGCTACGCGTCGGGCGGCTGGGTCCGGCCGGAAGGGTTCCAGGAACTCTTCGACGGGTTCCGCTTCCACTTCGGTCTGGTCTCGACCGCTCCGGGCACCGACACGCAGGCGGTCGTCGACCGACTCGCCGACAACGGCGTCAGCGTCGAACCCGGCCCCATCATCGCGCCGCTCGAACAAAGCGAACTCGCCGAGCTCGAGACGGTTCCGCTGTTCCTCGCAGGGTTCCTCGCGCTGCTCGGCATCGGCGCTGTCGCCCACACGCTCGCCTCGACCGCCCGTCGTCGTCGCCACGACATCGCCATGTTGCGAGCACTCGGAATGCGACCGCGCAACAGCGGGGCCATCGTCGTCGTCCAGGCCGGCGCGATCGCCCTCGTCGGTCTCGTGGTCGGGCTACCGCTGGGCATCGTGCTGGGCCGCTCGGTGTGGAGATCCGTCGCGCTGGACACCCCGGTCGAGTTCGTCGTGCCCGACAACTGGGGGATGATCGCATTGATCACACTGGCGGTGGTGGCGCTGGCTGCCCTCCTCGCCGTGTGGCCGTCGAGGCGCTGCGCGTCCCTCGATCTCGCCGAAGAACTGCGCTCCGAATGACGGTCCGTGATCGGTGATGCTGGCACCCCCGAGGTACCGAAGGTGACACCCTTGCCACCGAGTGCGGAATCCGCTCCACTTGAGGCAATGGACGTCATCACCGGGTCGAACCCGTCGACGGGGACACCTGCGACGGGCGCGGCCTCGATGGGGGTCTCGACCGCCGACGCGACCACTCCGGTGCTCGCGGCGCCCGCCGTTGTGAGCGGGAATCAGGCCGACTTGAAACCGGCGTGGTGTCTGCTCGCTGCTCCGGTCGCGATCGCGTTCGCACTCGCCGGCGTCGTCGTTGCGGTGAATGCCGATGGCCCGACGCCGACGCAGATCGTCGGCGTGATCCTGGTCGTGCTGTGGGCAGCGGCCGGTGTCGCACTTGGGGTTCGACGCCGCCAGGATCGCCTCGGGCCGATCGTGCTCGCCGGAGCGATCGCTGGCGGGGTGACGTGTCTCGCCGAGGCCTTGGTCGCCAGCGCCCGACTCGACGAATCGACGGACGATGCCGCCGCGATCGTCCTGCGGCTCGGACTCACGCTGCTGCCGGCATTCGCGCTGCACCTGCTCACGTCGCTTCCCGACGGGCGCCTCACGAGCCGGGGCCGGCGGCGCACGGTCGTCGCCCACGCCTCGACGAGCTGAAACAAACCGCGATCATGATCGAGCGGCCCGCAGTAAACGGCCCACGGCGTTAGTTCGCCCAGGCGCAGCTCGTCGTAAAGTTCGCCGAACGCCCGCCGAATTTCGCGCCGCTCTTGCCGCGAGAGATCCGGCAGCGCCGCAGCGCCTGGCGGAATGATGTGGATGCGCGCCCGATCGTATCCGGCCGCCGCCAATTCGTTGGCGGCTAACTCATCCTCGACCACGATCGCGTCGGCCGACAGGCAGCGGCTGCGCACGAGCGAGCCTAAGCGCGTCGCGTGTTGCCACTGG
>JBGTEH010000656.1:0-2603 GCA_041747915.1 Ilumatobacteraceae bacterium | reverse complement strand
CCGGTCTCGCCGATGACTTCGTAGCCCTCCTCCTCGAGGGTTTCTCGCAGGTCCATCCTGATGATGGCCTCGTCCTCGGCGATCACGACACGCAACGGCATGGCTCTTATCTAGCAGGTGGCCGATCGCTTCGGTTCCTGAACGGCCACTCCCCCACCTGAAACGCTGGGGTCTGACCCCAGGGTTTCAGGTTCGCGACATGCGGTCGAGGAGTTCGTCCTGGCGGATCTCGAGCGAGGCGATCTCGTCGATGACCTTCGAGCGGTGCTTGGCGAGCGCGTCGACGTGACGGCGAGCGTCGCGAGCCTCGTACGAGGCGCCGGCGGTCTCGGCGACGAGTGCACGGATCGCCTGGTCGTCGGCATCGTCGCCGAGATGGATCATCTGCTCGTCGATCACCGACAACTCCGAGCGCAACGACTTGAGCCGAGTCGCCACCTGGGTCAGGCGCCGTTCGACCAACCAGTTGCCCATGTCGACCTCGAATCTACCGTGCGCGTGACGCCGGGGGTCTGACCCTCGGCGTCGCACGATGTGCCCCGGGTCGGACTCGAACCGACACTGGACGGTGTTTGAGACCGTTGCCTCTGCCAATTGGGCTACCGGGGCATGTGCGATGGCCGACGTTAGCGGGCTTACCGAGCGGTAGCTCGCCCGGTCCCGAGCCGGGGTCTAGCCTGCGATTCGATGCTCGCTTTCATGTTCCCTGGCCAGGGCTCACAGCGCTCTGGCATGGGGCTTCCATGGCGCAACCACGAGAGCTGGGAACTCGTCGACGAGGCCAGTGACATCGCCGGGCGCGACGTCGGCAAGCTGCTGTGCGACGCCGACGCCGACGAACTCAAGGACACGCGCAATGCGCAACTCACCACCTTCGTGTCGAGCTTGATGGTCCTCGATGCGGTGGAGCGGCTGGGTATCGAACCGAGCTACTGCGCCGGTCACAGCCTCGGCGAGTACACCGCGCTCACGGCCACCGGCGCGCTCGGCTTCGACGATGGAGTGCGGCTGGTGTGCGAGCGCAGTTCGGCCATGCACGATGCCGGCCTCGCCCAGCCCGGCACGATGGCCGCAGTACTCGGGCTCGACGACGACCAGGTCGAGGTTGCGTGCCGACGAGCCGACGCCGAGGTGTGGGTCGCCAACTTCAACGCCCCCGGCCAGGTCGTCATCGCCGGGTCACCGTCCGGCGTGGATGCTGCTGCTGTCCACGCCAAGGACCTCGGCGCCAAGAAGGTGATGCCACTGCAGGTGTCGGGCGCATTCCACACCCCGTTCATGACCGCCGCACGCGATCGGCTGCGCACGGCGCTCGCCGCGGCGGCGCCGCGCGACTCCGATGTCCCGGTGGTGTCCAACGTGGACGCGCTGGCTCACGACGAGGGCGCCGACTGGGCGAGCCTGCTGTCGGCTCAACTGTCGAGCCCGGTTCGATGGAAGCACTGCCTGTTGACGTTGGCCGATGCCGGTGTCACGGAGTTCGCCGAACTCGGGCCTGGCGCGGTGTTGACGGGGATGGCCAAGCGGACGGTCACCGACGCACGCACGATTTCGGTGTCCACGCCTGAAGACCTCGACAAGCTGCTCGAATGGGTCGGGTCGCTACGCACCATCGCTCCGGCCCATCACGAGGGTGAGCACCTGTTCGCCGTCGAGCGTCTCGTCGTCAGTCCGGCCGCTGGCATCTTCTCCCCGTTCGGCGATCTGACCGAAGGCGCGCTCATCTCGGTCGGTGCGGTGCTCGGCCACGTCGGCGACGTCGAGATCCGCTCGCCGTTCTCCGGGGTCCTGCAGAGCTACATCGCCCTCGATACCGAACGGGTCACGCCCCGCCAACCGATTGCGTGGCTGCGCAGCGACGGATCATGACCGGCTTGGAGATCTGATGCCCGCAACACCGCCCGGCGCCCGAGGCGCCGTCATCACCGGTTGGGGGACCGCCCTTCCCGATCGCATCGTCACCAACCACGATCTCGAGAAGACGATGGACACCAACCACGACTGGATCGTGGAACGCACCGGAATCGTCGAACGACACGTCGGCGGAACGACGGCCGGGCTGTCGGTCGAGTCGGGTCGCAAGGCGCTGGCCATGTCCGGTGTCGACCCCTCCGAGATCGATCTGTTGATCCTGGCGACAACGACGCCCGATCGTCTGGTGCCGGCGACGTCGGCCACCGTGCAGCACCAACTCGGCTTGAGCTGTGGGGCCTTCGACGTCAACGCCGCGTGCTCAGGATGGGTCTACGGACTGGTCGCCGCCCACGGCTTCATCGCAACCGGCGCCGACAAGATTCTCGTCATCGGCACCGACACGCTCGCTCGCATCGTCGACTGGACCGACCGCAACACGGCGATACTGTTTGCCGACGGCTCCGGGGCGGCCGTCGTCGAATCGGTCGAAGGACCCGGACAGCTGCTCGGTTGGGACTTGAACGCCGACGGCAGCGCCGAGGAGGCCTTGTATTGCGAGGTGGGCGGTCTTCTTCAGATGGAAGGCCGCGAGGTGTTTCGTCGAGCCGTGCGAATCATGGTCGACTCGGCCACGAAGTCGATGGCACACGCCGGCGTCACGGCCGACGACATCGCGCTGGTCGTGCCTC
>JBGTEH010000655.1:0-3456 GCA_041747915.1 Ilumatobacteraceae bacterium | reverse complement strand
CCGCCGCGCCCGCAAGTGCAGCCGCAACGGCGGCGCACGCAGCGCGGCTCGGCATCGGACGCTTCCCCACTACGAGGTCGGCGAGGTCGTCGAGGCTGGCCGTTGGCCAACTCGATCCGGTCGCCCACAGCGCGTGGAGCGCCGAGGCGCCGGCGAGGGTCACCACAGCGATCGACCCCCCTCCAAGCCGCCAGTTTTCCGTACGGGATCGTATGGACATGTTCCATACGATACCGTACGGAGTTGTGAATGCGCGCCCGACGAGACATGCGAACACCAAGGTCGGCAAAGACGACTGGACCAGGGCAGCGCTCGAGGTGATCGCGGTCGAAGGCGTTGGTGGGGTGAAGGTCGAGTCGCTGGCGAGCTGCCTGGGGATCACCAAGGGCAGCTTCTACTGGCACTTCAGCGACCGTCAGGGTCTCATCGAGGGTGCGCTCGAGTTGTGGTATCGGCTCGCAACGGCTGAGGTCATCGAGCGACTCGACCGCATCGATGATCCCGAGCGGCGTCTGCGGGCACTCTTCGCCGAGTCGTTCGGTGACGTCGTGAACGGACCCATCGACGCGCTGCTGGTGGGCCAGATCGATGACCCCGTGGTTGGCCCGTTCGTGGTGCGTGTCACCGCCGAGCGACTCGAGTTCCTGACCCGGACGTATCGCGACCTCGGGCTGCCTCCTCAAAGGGCGGCAGCCCGTGCGCGCCTGGCGTACGCGGCGTACCTCGGGATCAGTCATCTCCGCCGGATCCCCGGCGGCGGACCTTCGACGGTTCTCGAGGAGTCGGCGCTCGATCGACAGCTCGAGATCCTCCTCGCGAGATAGACCACTTCCACTCGGGTGCGGATGGTGCGACTGGGCCTGGTGGCAACAGACATGTCGCCAGCCAGCGTTCATGGAAGCGGGCGAGCTTCGCCGGGTTGACGATGGCGAGGAGTTCAGCGACCTTGCCTGCGCGCCAACTCACAACCGATAGCAGGTTGGGTTCACCGTTGCGAACGACGTAGAGGCCGACCTGCCCGTTGACTCGAATCCAATGGACTTCATCGTCGGCTTCCAAACCGCGCGCCGTCAGATTGACGACAAGTCGCGCCACCCGGTCGGCTCCCACCACCGGACGGCGTGCTGCATGCCGTTCCGCCCCGCCATCGGAGATGTGCACGACGTCGTCGGTCAGCATGTTCATCAGCCCGCCGAGATCACCTTCGACGGCGGCGCCCAGGAACGCCTCGGACCACGCCATGACATCTGCCGGTTCGGCGTCCACTCGTGGACGACCTGACCGGACTCGATCCCTCGCACGCTTGGCGATCTGACGCGTCGTGGCGACCGACTTGTCGACGATCGGCGAGATTTGCTCGAAGGGATACCCGAAGACGTCGTGGAGCAGGAACACGGCCCGCTCCACCGGGCCGAGGGTCTCCAACACTCGGAGGAGCCCGAGTTCGAGTGACTCGCTCCCGATGGCCAGCATCGCTGGATCGGTCGACGATGCGGCTGGCGCGGCCCGAAGGGTGGCTGCACCGAGTGAACCGATCGTCAACGGCTCGGGTAGCCACGGACCGACGTACACCTCGCGACGTCGTCGGGCCGACTTCAGCCGGTCGATCGCGAGGCGCGTCGTCACGGTCGTCAACCAGGCGGCCGGATTGTCGATGTCTTCGACGGTCATTCGCTGCCACCGGAGCCACGCCTCTTGTATGACGTCGTGGGCGTCGTCGGGTGTGCCGAGCATTCGGTACGCCAGACGCTCCAGTCGGTCACGCTCGGCCTCGAAGACGTTGGTGGCGCGGGTGGGCGTCATGTCATCACCGGATCGCGGGCCGTCGATCGAGATGTCGGAGCGCGCCGGTGGCAGCGTCTTCGGCGCTCGCCAGCACGGCGTCGAGGAGGTGGCCGCGCGGACCGACCCAGTCGCCCACGAGGTAGACGCCGACTCGGTCGGGCACATCGCAGGCGGGACGACCGCGCAACCCGCCCGACGCGGCAGTCGCAATCGCACTGACGGCGTTCATGCGGTGAAGATACCGCTCGGTCACGATCGAATCAGGGTCGACGCCGGCGTGGGGAAGAACGGCGCGAAGCCGATCACGATTGGGCGCCGTTTCGGGCGTGAGGTATTCCGCGACAGACAACGACGAGCCGCCTGGCGGGGTCATCTTGTCGGGAAACCCTTGATTCGACAGGTAGATGTGGGGAACGATCCCGAGGATGACGTCGTGGCGAGGCGGTCGCTCGAGGCCGACGTCGAGCACGGCCACCTCAGCGCACGGGCCGACGTCGTACCTCGCCCCGGTCAGCGTTGTGGCGACCTGGGGACCGCCGGTCGCCACGATCACGGTGGGAGCGTCGGGAAGTTCGTCGATGGGATCATCCTGGACGAATCGAATGCCGGGCACAGCGGCGAGCGCCTCCACCAGTTGCGCCCAGCCACCGTCGAGGTAGATCACCCCATCACCGAGTGCCATCTGCACCTGCATCAGTGCGACCTCAGCCGACAGATCATCCGGGGCGTTCGTGTAGGTCGCCAACCGGATCACCGTGTGGACGATCTCGCGCACTCGTGCCCGAGTGCTCAAACCGTCGACCCATTCATTCACGGTCACGGACGCAAGAGCAGCGGGCTCGATCCGACCGAGCCGGCCCATCACCCTCCCGAGCGCAAGTTTCTCGCTCCAACCCAACAGCGGGCTGCGCAACAGGCTCATCGGCCCACCTGGCGCCAGTCCGACGGCGTCACCATTCAGCATCAACGCGCGCTTTGTGCTCGGCGATCGCCCCGACGGTCGAATGCCGAGCGAGCGCAGCACACGATTGGCCTCCCCGGCGAGGTAGAGCGCGTGCGGCCCCTGATTGAAGCCGAAACCGCGTTTCCAATCCGTCGTGCCGCGGCCGCCGAGGCGCCCACGACCCTCGTGCACCGTCACGGTTCGGCCAGCACGTGCAACGAGCGCAGCAGCCGCGAGGCCACCGAGGCCGCCTCCAACGACGTGCACATCGGACGTCGGGCAATGGGACACGTCGAGGTCGTGGTTCATACCTCTTTCGACGACACAGCAGTACCGAATGTGACAGCCAACCCGGCCTTGCGGGTCAGGTCTCCGGGGCCAGCGCCACATCGCCCGTGGATGCGATCTTCACTGCCGGTTTCCATACGGGTCTGAGGCGTTTCGGCACCGCGAATCTGAAGCACCACAGTGGGGCGGGCTACCAGCCTCGCTGTCTCCAGTCCGCGAGTTGGGGTCGTTCGGTTCCGATGGTCGTCGATGCGCCGTGGCCGGGGTGTACGGCCGTGTGGTCTTCGAGGTCGAAGATCGTGTGCTCGATGGATCCAATGATGGTCGCGAAGTCCGAGAATGGCCATCCGGTGAGTCCTGGTCCGCCGGGGAAGAGGGTGTCGCCGGTGAACACGTGTCGGCCGACTGCGAGTGAGATGCCGCCGGGTGTGTGTCCGGGT
>JBGTEH010000654.1:0-16780 GCA_041747915.1 Ilumatobacteraceae bacterium | reverse complement strand
GCGAAAGGGCCACCACGGAGCGGGAGCCGACGCCGACATCGTGGTGCTCGACCCGCGACCATCACGGACACCGCAACGTTCCTGGATTCGACCCGATCGTCCGTCGGCGTCCGTGACCTAGTCGTGAACTCGGGGCAGCGTCTACTGTGTCGATCGCATGAGTTCGCAGGGGGCGTCTCAGGGTGATGCGGGGCGGTTGGCACCAGCACCCGAGATGTACGCGCCCTTGTTGCACGGCGAGGACTCCTCCAGTTCGGCGCTCGCCGCGAGTGAACAAATGCTCTTCAGCTTGATGCACTCGCTGACCAACGCGGTCTTCTGGAAGGACCGGAACTCCTGTTACCTCGGCTGCAACCACGTGTTCTCGGCGTTCGCCGGGTTCGACTCGTCGATCCTGCTCGGCAAGTCCGACCGGGACATGCCGTGGGCCGACGACCCCGAGTTCAACTCCGAGTGGTTCATCGACTGGGACCGCGCGGTGCTCGACACCGGTGAGCCGAAGTTCGGCATTCTCGAGCGGCTTCGCCGCGCCGACGGCGAGGAGCGGTGGATCGAGACGAACAAGGTTCCCCTGCGCGGCGTCGACGGCGACGTGATCGGCATCCTCGGAACGTTCCACGACGTCACCGACCGCCACGAAGCCGAAGACGAGTTGCAGCGGACGCTCGGGGACCTCGACGAGCGGGTGCGCCTTCGCACGAACGACCTGCTGCGATCCAACGAGACACTCCGGCGTGAAGTCGAGTTCCGGATCCGTCTGCAGTCCGAAGAACGCGAGCAGCGGGCGTACGCGGAGGCGCTGCGCGACACCGCTGCGGCGATGTCGAAGACGTTCGACATCGATGCGGTGACCGAACAGACGCTTGCGGGTGTCGAACGCCTGATCTCCAACGACTTCGCAGCAATCGTGCTCGCCGATGCATCCGGTCGTTGCGAGCTCACCCTGCATCGCAGCGGCTTCGGGTACATGCCGGAGCGCACCGGTGTCGTCGATCGAGACATCGAATCGCTCACGGTCATCGAACGAGTCGAGCACCGGCAGGGTCCTGTCATCGTCGACCAACCTGGCCACGCCTTCGGCCCGGCGGGCTCGACCGTCGGGGCGCGGATGCAGGTCGCCGACCGGTTGATCGGGTACCTGGTCGTCGAGAGTGCCACGCCCGGCTTCTTCACGGCCGACCACGCTGACCGGCTCGGGGCGATCGCCGACCTGGCCGGCGCCGCACTCTCCAACTCCCAACTGGCTCGCCGCGTCTCCGAGCTCGCTGCGACAGAGGAACGCCAACGCTTGGCCCGCGACCTGCACGATGCGGTGAACCAGACGCTGTGGACCGCGGCGCTCACCGCGGAGTCGCTGCTCAACGACATGGACGCCGATTCACCGCTGTTCCATCGCGCCGACCGTCTGCGGCAGCTCAATCGTGGCGCGCTCGCCGAGATGCGCTCGCTGCTCCTCGAGCTCCGGCCCGATGAACTGGCCGACGTCGATCTCGCCCAGTTGATCACCCATCTGCTCGACGCGCTCGAGTGCCGGCGCACGCTCGACGTCACCGCCGCGCTCGATCCGGTGTGCCTCGACCCGGACGTCCACGTCGCGTTCTACCGAATCGCTCAGGAGTCGCTCGGCAATGTGGCACAGCACGCGAATGCCCGGTCGTTGGCCGTCCGCCTCGTTGCCGGACCGCCGGTCGAGCTGTGCATCGCCGACGACGGCGCCGGGTTCGATCCCGAACAGGTGCCGGGTGGCCATCTCGGTCTCAGGATCATGAGCGAACGAGCACAGGCTGTGGGCGCGGTGTTCTCGGTGACCAGCGCTCCGGGTCAGGGCACCTCGATCCGAGTCCGGTTCGAGCCGTGACCCGCACCACCGTGATCGTCGTCGACGATCACGACCTCCTGCGCGAAGGCGTGAGCGCGTGTCTCGCCCGGTTCGACGACCTCGAGGTCATCGGCGAGGCCGGTTCCGGTGAAGCCGCATTGACGGTGGTCGCCGACCTCCAGCCCGACGTCGTGGTCATGGACCTCGTGATGCCCGGGATGGGCGGGGTCGAGGCGATCCGGCAGCTGCGAGCGATCCACGACGGTCTGGGCATCGTCGCGCTGTCGTCGTTCTCCGATGCGGAGCGCGTCCGCGAAGTGATCGATGCCGGTGCCAACGGATACCTCGTGAAGTCGGTCGACGCAGAATCGCTCGCGCTCGCGGTACGCAGCGCCGCCACAGGACACGGTATCTACTCCCCGCAGGTCACCCGATCCCTCCTCGATCGGGCCGACGCCACCAAGCGTTCGCCGTTGACGTCGCGGGAGCGCGAGCTCGCCCGGCTGATGGCCGAAGGCAAGACGAACGCCGAGATCGCCAGCGCGCTCAACCTGAGCGTCTTCACCGTCAAGAACCACGTGAGCAGCATTCTGATGAAGCTGCAGGTGCGTACCCGCACCGAGGCGACCGCCCTGCTCCTCCGTTCACGGGACTGACCCACCTGAATAGTTCTTTCCGGAGTAGTTCTTTCGGCCCCCCTCCTACGAACCGTCGAGCGTCGCTCGCGCGGCCCTGTCGCGGCCCGTCCACGATCTCTATTGTGATCGACGGGGAGGGGGTCCCGTGTCGTCTACGTCTGACGTCGTCACCGAAGAAGTTCCCCGACTGAGGCTCGGAGCCTTCCGACTCACGCCGACACAGATTCGGCGGGTCCGGAAACTACCGCTGATCCTGGTCGGGGCGGCCATCACATTGGCCGTCGTGTGGGTGCTACTCCTCGCGGACCGGACGTGGACCGCCGACACGTCAGCGGGGGCGGCGATCGACGAGCCGGGACAGTTCATCGTCACGCTGCTCGACGGGCTGACGTTCGCCGGCCTCCTGTTCGTCGTCGCGTCCGGCTTCACCCTCATCTTCGGGCTGATGCGCACGGTCAACATGGCCCACGGCGCCTTCTTCCTGCTCGCTGCATATGTCGCGATCGACGTGCAGCAGCGCATGGTCGGCAAGTCCAGGAACATCGAACCGGGCGACGTGTCGATGTTCGAGTGGTTGTTTCCACTGCTGGTCGGAGCGCTCGTGGTCGCCGTGTTGGGCGTGGCGATCCAGCAGCTGTTCCTGCGCTGGAACCAGGGACAGGATCTCCGCCAGGCCATCATCACGATCGCGGTGACGGTCATCCTGGCCGATCAGATGCTCTACCAGTACGGCGGCCTCGCCAAGAAGATGGTGTGGCCTGGTGACGTCGTGCACTTCACCACGATCCTCGGCCAGCGATACGCCACGAGCCGCCTCTTCATGCTCGCCATCTCGCTGGTCGTCGGAATCGTCCTCTGGCTGTGGCTCAACCGGACCCGGATGGGCATGGTGATCCGTGCCGGCGTCGACGACAAGGACATGGTGCGGGCGCTCGGCATCAACGTGGGCGTCGTGTTCGGCATCACGTTCTTCGTCGGCGCCTTCCTCGCCGGAATGGGCGGCTCGATGGGGGCTTCATTCGCCGGGGTCGCGCTCGGCACCGACGGGCAGTGGCTCCTGAACTCCCTGATCGTGGTGATCATCGGCGGTCTCGGCTCGGTCAAGGGCGCCGTGGCCGGGTCGCTGCTGTACGGCATGGTCACGGCCTTCTCGCCAGCGTACCTGCCGTCGGACTACACGTTCTATTCGATCATCTTCACCTTCGTGATCCTTGCCGTCGTGCTCGCGGTGCGGCCGAACGGCCTGTTCGGCCGGAGGGAGTGAGTGAGTGACGTGAACGACGCACTGACCACCTCACCGTCACGCCGATCGGTGTCGGCTCGCAGCGCGACCGTCGCAGTGGTCGGCGGGATCATGTTGCTGCTCCCGACGTTCGGGTCGGATTTCTTCGTCGACTTCGTCATGACCCGGGCGCTCATGCTCGGCCTGGCCGCTTCGACCATCGTGTTCCTCTCCGGGTACGGGGGCATGACATCGCTCGCGCAGTGGCTCATCTTCGGGGTCGCCGGCTTCGCCGTCGGAAACATCGTCGCCGAGAGCGGGCGGGGCATGAAGTTGGGCTGGGCCCCGTGGACAGCGGTGCCGATCGCCCTCGCCGTCGCCACGGTGCTCGCCCTGGTCCTCGGGCTGCTCTCGGCCCGTTCGACCGGCATCTACTTCTTGATGTTGACGCTCACGTACGCGGTGATCGGCTTCTACTTCTTCGGTCAGGTCACCACGTTCTCCGGATTCGGCGGTATGACGGGAATCGACGCCCCGGCGTTCTTCCTCGACCAGCCGAAGCGCCTGTACTACGCCGCGTTGGCACTCTCGGTACTCGCCTACGCAGGATTCCGTGCGATCGCCCGCACGCCCTTCGGGATGGCGCTGCAGGGCGTCCGGGACGATCCGATCCGGATGGCCTCGCTCGGCTTCAACGTCCAACTCCACCGCACGCTGGCGTTCACGCTGGCGGGATTCGTGGCCGGGGTCGCCGGAGTGCTCAACATCTGGTGGAACGGACAGATCGATCCGACCTCGATCAGCATCAGCCCGACGCTCGACCTGTTCATCATCGCCGTGATCGGCGGGATCATGCATCTCGAAGGCGCATGGCTCGGTGCGTTCGTGTTCGTCGGTGCCAACATCTACCTGCGCGACATTCCGCTCGTCGGTCGCCTCGGCGGAGTGTTCGAAGAGCGTCTGCTGGCTGCGGAACGGTTCAACACCGTCATCGGCGTACTGCTCCTCGTGATCATGGTGGTCTCCCCCGACGGCCTCGCCGGCATCATCGTCCGGATCCGCAATGCACTCTCACACTCGGTCGGCCGCGGCTCACGCGACTCATCCACGGTCGGTGGTCCACCGGAGCCAGTCGGCGCTTCGGCCACCTCGCCGCTCCAAACACCGGTCGGTCCATGACCACGAATTCGACGATCTCAACAATGCAACACACCAACCACAGGGGGAAAACACCATGAAATCCACGAGAACACGGAGGGCATTCGGTGCCGTCTTCGCGTTGGCGCTCGTCGCCGCAGCGTGCGGCAGTGACGACGACGATACGTCCGACAGCGGCACGGTCGCCGAAGGCACCGAGGCCAGCACCGCGTCCGGATCCACCGACGACACTGCGGCTGAAGGCACGACCGCCGAAGCGACCGACGACACTGCGGCCGAAGGCACGGACGACAGCACTGCGCCCGCCGGCGAGGGTATTCGGCTCGGCATCATGGCCGAGTGCGAAGGCGCCTTCGGCGGCTTCAACGAAGACGTCGTCGCGGGGGCGACGCTCGCATTGATCAACGAGGCGGGGGCGACGCCCAACTCGACGGACACCGCGCTCGACGGCTTCACGGGCGCCGAGGTGAATGGCGTCCCGATCGAGCTGGTCGGGATCGGTTGCGGCGACGACACCGCCGATCGCGCCGTGCAGGAGATCAGGACGCTCGTGGAGCAGGACGGCGCCAACGTCGTCATCGGACCGCTGTCCGGCGACGAGGGAATCGCCATCGCCAACTATGCGCTCGATCATCCGGAGGTCACCTTCATCGACGGAATCTCCGGGGCCCAGGACGCAACGCTGCACGTGCAGGCGCCGAACTTCTTCAGGTACCACGGTGACGGCGCCCAGTGGAACGCCGGTCTCGGCTACACCGTGCACAACGACGCCGGATGGGACACCGTCGCGGTGATTGCCGACGACTACGGCTTCGGCTGGACGTCGACAGCGGGATTCGTCGCTGACTTCTGTGCCGCCGGCGGAGAGGTCGTGACCCAGGTCTTCCCGCCGCTCGGCACGACCGACTACTCGTCCTTCGTGCAGCAGCTGCCGAATCCGGACGAAGTCGACGGCTACTTCTGGGCGGTCGGCGGTACCGGGACCAACGCTTCGCTCGAAGCATTCCTGAACGCCAAGGGGGATCTCACCGGCGACCAACACGCAGGCAACCTGTTCTTCAGCCCGGCCCTCGCCGAGGCCCTGGGAACGGACATCGCAGGCGCGTACGTCGGAGGTTTCGCGTCGCTGCCGGGAGACATCACGACACCGGAGATCACCGACTACCTCGCCAGCGCGGACGCCGCGTGGGACACCCTCGCCGGTGGCACCAGCGGCAACGAGCCGGCGCCGCCGTCACAGGCGATGGGCTTCGGCTTCGGGTACGGCTACTACGTGGCCGGCACGGCACTCGTGCAGGCGCTCACCGAGGCCGGAACCACCGACCCCGAAGCGCTGCAGGCAGCGCTGGCCGAGCTCGAGCTCGACGTGCCGTACGGCCCCGTCACGCTCGACGAGAACCGCCAAGGCGTCATCGACACCTTCGTCGCCCAGCTCGTCGTCGACGAGGAGACGGGCGAGGTCGTCCAGGAGACGAAGTACGTCGTGCCTGGCGTCGACCAGACCTTCGGGGGCACCTACTCGAGCGAGACGGACCCGCCCGAACGGGACAACACACCCTGCGAAGAGAAGGAACTCCCGTGGCAGGGCAACCTGATCGACGTCGTCGACGGCGTCCCGCAGCGCTGATCCAGCCGTAGCAGCGCAGACCGGAACACAGATGTCCCCGAACGACACGTCCCCCCGAATCGAGTCGCAGGCTCCTCCTCTGCTGCGTCTCGAGTCGGTGGCCGTGTCGTTCGGGGGTCTGCGAGCCCTGGGTGGCGTCGACCTCGACGTCGTCCGGGGTGAACGGCTGGCGGTGCTGGGGCCGAACGGGGCCGGCAAGACGACGTTGTTCAACGTCATCGCCGGCGACATCTCCCCGACCGAAGGAAGGGTGCTGATCAAGACCATCGACTGCACGTCGCTGCCGTCGCGCCTGCGGCCGCAGCTCGGCGTCGCTCGTACGTATCAGAAGACGAGGCTGCTGACCGGCCTCACGGTCGAAGACAATCTGTACCTCGCCCAGACGGGCAAGGCCAGGCGACACCTGGCCCTGTGGAGGAACGGCGAAGACAAGAGAATGCGCGAGCAGGCGCGCCGCGCGGGTGAACGCGTCTGGCTCCGCAACCAACTGGATCGTGTGGTCGGTGACCTGTCACACGGTCAGCAGCGCCAACTCGAGATCGGCATCGCACTCGTGACCGACCCGGACATGATCATGCTCGACGAACCGGCCTCCGGTTTGTCCCGTGGCGAGCGCGAACGACTGATCGAGCTGCTCGAGACGCTCCCGCGCGCGTCGACGTTGTTGCTCATCGAGCACGACATGGACGTCGCGCTCAAGGTCGCCGATCGGGTCGTGGTGATGGCCGACGGCAAGGTGGTCGCCAGCGGCACCCCCGACGAGATCCGGCAGAACAGTCTCGTGCACGCCATCTATCTCGGTCAGGCGGGTGCGTGATGGCCGACGACCTCCTTCGTGTCGACGGGCTGTGTGCCGGCTATGGAGCATCCCAGGTGCTCGAGCACCTCAGCTTCTCGATGAACCACGAATCGGTCTCGATCGTCGGTCGCAACGGCATGGGCAAGACCACGCTCTGCAACACGTTGATGGGACTGGTGAAATCGTCCGCCGGTGAGGTCACGTTCGCCGGAGACCGCATCGACGGACTGAACCCGGAGCAGGTCGCCCGCCGAGGGATCGCCTACATCCCGCAGGGCCGCCGGCTCTTCCCCTCGCTGAGCGTCGACGAACATCTCTCGATGTTGGCCAAGGACACCCGGGGGAAGCGATGGACGCCGGCGGCCGTGTACGAGCTGTTCCCACGGCTCGCCGAGCGCCGCAAGAACGGCGGAGCAGAACTGTCCGGTGGCGAGCAGCAGATGCTGGCCGTCGGTCGCGCCCTGCTCCTCAACGCGTCGCTGTACCTGATGGACGAGCCGTCCGAGGGGCTCGCACCCACGATCGTCGACGATCTCATCGGGGTGGTGCACCAACTCGTCAGCGAGGGCAGCGCCGTGCTCATCGTCGAGCAGAACCTGCGAGCGGCGACGTCGATGGCGCAACGTCAGCTGGTCATGGTGTCGGGACGCATCGAACACGAGACCACCGCGATTGAACTCGCCGAGAACACCGAACTGCAGCGCCAGTACCTAGGAGTCGACGCATGACACAACCGATCAATGTCGCCCTCGTCGGATCGAAGTTCATGGGCCGCGCCCATTCCAACGCGTGGCTCAACGTGGCCAAGTTCTTCGACTGCGAGCGGCCGCCGGTGATGCACACCGTCGTCGGCCGTAACGCTGAGGAACTCTCGGCGTTCGCCGACCGATGGGGATGGCTCCATTCGACCGTCGACTGGCGCGCCGGCATCACCGACGATGAGATCGACCTGGTCGACATCGGCACACCGAACAACGTCCATGCCGAACAGGCGATCGCTGCGCTGGAGGCCGGCAAGCACGTCGCCTGTGAGAAGCCGCTCGCGGGAACCTTGGCCGACGCCGAGATGATGGCCGCGGCGGCAGCGGCCGCCGCCGGCCAGACGTTCGTCTGGTACAACTACCGGCGCGTCCCTGCCGTGGCACTCGCCCACCAACTGGTTGCCTGCGGCTCGCTGGGTCGGGTGTATCACGCCCGTGCCGTGTACCTGCAGAGCTGGGGTGGCCCGTCCACGCCGCTCCTCTGGCGGTTCCAGGGCGATGTCGCCGGGTCGGGGGCGCACGGCGACCTGAACGCCCACATCATCGACGCGGTCCGGTTCGTCACGGGCGAGGAGATCAGCTCGGTGGAGGGCGCGATCGAGCAGACGTTCATCGCGGAACGTGCGCTACTCGGCGCGGAAGCAGGCGGAGAGATCGCGGGATCGGGAGCGGCCACCGAAGGAACGATGGGTGCGAGTACCGTGGACGACGCGGTCGCGTTCCTGGCGCGACTGAGCGGCGGCGGAATCGCAACGTTCGAGGCGACACGCCTCGCCACTGGTTTCCACAACGAGAACCGGTTCGAGATCCATGGCGAGCGCGGCGCCCTTCGCTTCAACTTCGAACGCATGAACGAACTCGGCTACTACGACGCGTCCGGTGACGGGCGCACCGCCGGTTGGACCACGATCGACGTCTCCCGCGGCGGCGACGGCCATCCCTACGCGGCGGCGTGGTGGCCTGACAGTCATGGCCTCGGATACGAACACAGCTTCGTGAACCAGGCGGCCGACATCGTCGCCATGATCGGTGGCGGCACGCCGGTCGTCCCGATGCCCGACTTCGCCGACGCCTTGAAGACCCAGCGGGTCCTCCACGCGGCGATCGAGTCGGCGCGTACCCACCGTCCCGTCACCATCAGCCCGTCGTGAACCAACCGTAGAACCGCCCAGTCACCGTCCATCAGTCCGAGGAGTCAGCCGTGCCAGCCCAACCATTCGAACCCGTCTACATGTCGGTCGGCGTCCTGACCGCCGCCCTCCAGGAGCTGACCCCGCGCGATCGCCGGGATCCGGACCCCGATCTCGCCGTCGAGGAATGGCTCGACTTCGCCAGCGCCGTCCGGGCGGACTGCATCGAGCTGTCGGCGGCGATCCACCCCGACCTGTCGGACATCCCTGCCGAAGCGATGCTCGACCCCGTCGCCAACACTCTCGATCTGCGCCAACCGTTCGACAAGGGCCGCGCCGAGCGTGTTCTCGCAGCGGTGCGGGCGACTGGCGTGGACATCGCCGACGTCGCGTACTTCGACAACATGCTGCACGACGATCCCGCCATCCGTCAGCAGAAGGTCGACTTCATGATGGCGACGATGGACGCCGCCGAGCTGTTGGGGGTCCGCGCCGTCTGCGGTTTCGTCGGACGCGATCAGACCAAGTCGATGGACCAGAACCTGATCGAGTTCGAGGGCACCTTCGTCCCCCTCCTGAAATCGGCCAAGGACCGCGGGCTGCAGTACCGGGTCGAGCAGTGCCCGATGCCCGGGTGGACACCGGGGGACAACTTCCACAACAACATCGGGTACACGCCCGGCACGTGGATCGCGTTGCATCAGATCTGCGAGCGAAACGGTGTCGGCGACCAGTTCCGCATCCACTACGACCCGTCCCACGCCATCCTGATGGGTCAGGACACCAGGTCGATCTTCCAGTACCTGAAGGACGAGGGGTACGACTTCCTGATCGCAGGGATGCACGTCAAGGGCCAAGTGGTCGATTCCAAGGGCGTCGCAGGTTGGGGCTACGGGGGCCAGACGGTCAATCGAGGTGACTGGGTCGGCGGGGCGGTCTCGACCAACGCCGCCGATCTGGCCAACTCGTGGAAGAAGCAGACGGTGCTCTGCGAACACGAGCTGCCAGGCACCGCACGCCACGACCCGCTCGCCTACCTGCAGAACCGGAGCGTCGACTGGCTCGACCACCAACTCGCCGCCCGCGAGTTGCTCGACATGGACTTCGCCACCACGCCACTGATCGTCGAGCACGAGTACTCGCCTGCCAGGGTGCAGGACCGTGACCTGCTCCAACCCATCCTGGCCGCGTCGATCTCGTTCACCCGCCACATCGACCGGGCGGCCGCCGACATGTACGCCCTGCAGCACGACGTGCTCGCCGCTCAGGGCATTCCGGTGCAGGGCGTCGGCCGGCAGGCCTACCGGAGCTGACGTGATGGCTGCGGTGTTCGTCGTCGGAACGGGCGATACCAAACACGCCGAACTCGAGTACATCACCGACGTCATCCGCGCCGCCGGCACGGAGGCGATCTTCGTCGACGTCGGCACCACCGGCCACGTCTCGACCGCCGACGTCACCCCAGCCGATGTGGCCGCGCACCATCCCGATGGCGCCGCCGCCGTTTTGTCATCCGACCGGGGTGAAGCGGTCGCGGCCATGTCCGAGGCGCTGACGAGATACGTGATCGCCCACGCTCCGGACCTCGCCGGGATCATCGGGGCGGGCGGATCTGGCGGTACCGCGCTCGTCACCCCGGCGATGCGGGCGCTCCCCGTCGGGGTCCCGAAGCTGATGGTGTCGACCGTGGCTTCATCGAACGTCGCGCCGTATGTCGGCCCCTCCGACATCGCCATGATGTACTCGGTCACTGACGTCGCCGGCCTCAACCGCATCTCGCGGCAGGTGCTCGGCAACGCCGCCAACGCGATGGCCGGCATGGTTGCCAACCCGATCCCGGCCAGCGGGGACGACCTCCCACCGATCGGGCTGACGATGTTCGGTGTCACCACTCCACTTGTCACGCGCCTCGCCGCAGAACTCGCCGGACGGTTCGACCCATTGGTGTTCCACGCCACCGGTACCGGAGGGCAGTCGATGGAGAAGCTGGTCGACTCGGGAATGATCGTCGGGGTCCTCGACATGACCACCACCGAGGTCGCCGATCACGTCTCGGGCGGTGTGTTCTCGGCCGGTTCCGATCGCATCGGTGCCATCGCCCGCACCGGCGTTCCCTACGTCGGTTCCGTCGGCGCCGTCGACATGGTCAACTTCGGTGCCTTCGACACGGTGCCGGCGCGCTTCGCCGGACGGAACCTGCACGTGCACAACCTGCAGGTCACACTCATGCGCACGACCCCGGAGGAGAACGTCGCCATCGGCGAGTTCATCGCCGACAAGCTCAACGCTTGCCACGGGCCCGTCCGGTTCCTGCTGCCCGCGGGTGGCGTGTCGATGATCGACGCCCCCGGTCAGCCGTTCCACGATCCCGAGGCCGACGAAGCCTTGTTCGCCACGATCGAAGCGAACGTCGTGCAAACAGCCAGCCGCACCGTGAGCCGGGTCGCCGCGAACATCAACGACGAAACCTTCGTCGATGCGGTGCTCGGTGCATTCGACGACGTCATGTCCACCGGAGCGCAGCGATGACTCCCACACGGAGCCAGATCCTGGACCGATTCCGCGGGATGATCGAACGTCGTGAGCCCATCGTCGGCGGCGGCGCTGGTACGGGGCTGTCGGCCAAGTGTGAGGAGGACGGCGGCATCGACCTCATCGTCATCTACAACTCCGGCCGATACCGGATGGCCGGCCGTGGATCGCTCGCCGGCCTCCTGGCCTACGGCAACGCCAACGACATCGTGGTCGACATGGCCAGGGAAGTGCTCCCCGTCGTCAAGCACACACCCGTTCTGGCCGGCGTCAACGGCACCGATCCGTTCTACCGGCCGGAAATCTTCCTCCCCGAGCTCGTCCGGCTGGGCTTCGCCGGGGTGCAGAACTTCCCGACGGTCGGCCTGATCGACGGTGTGTTCCGCAAAAACCTCGAAGAGACCGGGATGAGTTACGCACTCGAGGTGGCGATGATCGCCGAAGCGGCATCGCTCGACCTGTTGACCACGCCGTACGTGTTCAGCGTGGCCGACGCGGTGGCAATGACGGGGGCGGGAGCAGACGTCATCGTCTGCCACATGGGCCTGACGACCGGCGGGTCGATCGGCGCGGAGACGGCCCTGACGCTCGACGACTGCGTCGGACGCATCGACACCTGGGCGGACGCTGCCCGTTCCGTTCGACCCGACGTGATCGTGCTCTGCCACGGCGGTCCGATCGCCACCCCGGACGACGCCTCCTACGTGCTGCAGCGGTGTGCCGCCATCCACGGGTTCTACGGCGCATCGAGCATGGAGCGCCTCCCGACCGAACTCGCCCTCACCGCGCAGACCGAAGCGTTCAAGGCGATCACGTTCTGATGTCCAACGACCGAGCGAGCAAGGGAGACCACTGATGTGTTTCGTCTGCGTGGAAGATGTCGAGTGGGAGGAACTCGACTGGGGCGATCTCGGGTGGGTCGTCCGGCCGGCCAACGTCCCCGAGGGCGAGCGGCTGTGCGTGCTCGACGTGAAGATCAGACCCGGCCAGGGCCACGACTTCCACCGCCACCCGAACCAGGAGGAAGTGCTCCTCGTGCGCGCCGGCACGATCGAGCAGTGGGTGGGTGAGGAACGCAAGGTGCTGACCGCCGGCGACACGGCGTTCATACCGTTCGGCACGGTCCACGCCACCTTCGTCGCCCCCGACGAGGCCGAGACCGCTCGGCTGTGGGTCGTGCTCGGGCCCAGTCACGGACCCGGGGGTTACGAGACGGTCGACGTCGCCGCCGAAGAACCGTGGGCCTCGCTTCGCCGCTGAACGCAACCATCAACAGAACACCAAACCATCAACACCGGTCATCAACACCACAGAAAACGAGGAGGGGATCATGCACCTGTCAATGCACAACTGGATGCGGTCGGAGCCGCTGGAGGTCACGCTGGCGCGTCTCGCCCGCTGCGGCTACGGCAGCATCGAGATCAAGGGCGAGCCGGATCAGTACGACACGAAGGACGTCCGCAAGCTGCTCGACGACTACAAGCTGTCGTGCTGGGGAGCCGTCACGCTGACGCTCGGCGACCGGAACCTGTGCGCCAAGAACGAACAGCAACGGGCGGCCACGGTCCAATACATGAAAGACGTGGTGACGATGGTCAAGGAACTCGACGGTCAGGAGATCACGATCGTGCCCGCCACCGTCGGCAAGGTCGTTCCGGACGGCACGCCCGACGAGGAGTGGGGCTGGTGCGTCGACGGGTTGAAGGAGGTCCACGAACTCGCCAGCGCCTCCGGCGTCCAGATGGCGATCGAAGGTCTCAACCGGTTCGAGACCTACTTCATCAATCGCGGCGACCAGGCGCTGGCGTTGGCCAACGCCGTCGCTCCCGACGTCGGTATCTGCCTCGATGCGTTCCACATGAACATCGAGGAGATCGACTTCCACCAGGCCATCCGCGATGCCGGCGATCGGCTCGTCGACTTCCACGTCGCCGACAACAATCGAATGGCCTGTGGCATGGGGCAACTCGACTGGACGGCGATCGTCGGGACGTTGCAGGAGGTCGGCTACGAAGGTGCGCTCACGGTCGAATTCGTCGCACCCATCGACCGCACCCCGGCCAACAAGTACCCCGACGCGATCGAGACCAATCCGGTCGACATCACCCCCGAGGAGCTGCAGTTCATCATCGACCACGGCAGCAGCCTGCTGTCGGAGGGCTTCTACGACATGCTCGTCGAGAAGTGCGCGACGACGCTGCTCCCGCTGATCTGACCCGTGCCCGATCGGATGCCACGATGCTGATCATCGACGTACGCGCCATCTGGTTGCGATGTCCGATCCCGGTCGAACAACAGCACGTCTCGGACTTCGGCAGGATCACCAGCTTCGACACCACGATCGTTCGGATCGAGGTCGCCGACGGCCTCGTGGGTTGGGGGGAGGCGAAGGCTGGTGTCGGCAGCTCGGGCGGGTGTCGATCCGTGGTCGCCGCCGTCCGAGACGACTTCGCGCCGGCGCTCGTCGGACAGGACGCGCGGCGCATCACCGCGGCGTGGGACACGATGTACAACGGTTCGAGAGCTGGCTTCGCATTCGAGCGGGGACGAGGCTTTCCGGTGTTGGGGCGGCGAGGTCTCGCGGTCAGCGCGATGAGCGGGATCGACATGGCCCTGTGGGACCTGCTCGGCAAGTCGCACGGCGTGCCCGTCGTCGATCTCTGGGGCGGGCCGCGAACCGACACGCTGCCCGCCTACGCGAGCGGTGGGTGGGCCGACGCGGCCGGAATCGGCGCGCAGCTCGCCGGCTACGTAGCGCAGGGATTCGGGAGCGTCAAGATGCGCGTCGGCGTCATGGACGGCGACGTCGAAACCAGCGTGGAACGTGTTCACGCTGCCCGCAGTGCCCTCGGTCCCGACGTCGGTTTGATGGTGGACGCCCACGGCACGTACAGCGCACCCGAGGCGATGCGCTTCGCTGCCGGCGTCGCCGACCTCGGGCTCCGATGGTTCGAAGAACCGGTGAACGCCGACGACCATGCGGGTGCGCGGCGGGTCCGCGCGTCGACGCACATCCCGATCGCCGCCGGCGAGAGTGAGTTCACCCGCTTCGACTTCCGTGACCTCATCGAACGCGAGTCGATCGACGTGCTCCAGCCGGACCTCGCCATCTGCGGAGGGCCGTCGGAGGGCCGCCGCATCGCCGCGCTGGCCGAGGCCCACCAGCTCGAACTCGCTCCCCACTGTTGGGGTTCGGCGCTGTCGTTCAACGCCGGCGTCAGCCTCGCGTTCGCCAGTTCCGCGGCGCGTACCATCGAGTTCTCGCTCGGTGGGAACCCGCTGTTGCGAGACATGCCGGAGCGAGCGCCGCAGGTAGTCGACGGGCTGGTCAGCGCACCGACGGAGCCCGGCTTCGGAATCACACCCAGGTCCAACTTTCTCGAGGAGTACGAGGTGACTGATGAGTGACGGACTCTCCATCCAACACGTCAACGTGATGGTCGACGACCTCGCCGTCGCCGACGCGTTCTACACCGAGGTGCTCGGACTGGAGCGTGCACCCACTCCGGAACTCGGCTTTCCGGCGCAGTTCTACCGAATCGGTGAGTTTCAGCAGATCCACGTCAACCAGCTCGGCGACGTCCACCCGCAGCGGTCGCACTTCTGCCTGCGGCTCGACGACTTCAACGGCGTGTTCGAGCGGGCACGACAACACGACCTCATCGAAACCGCGACGTGGGGCAAGGTGTGCCGGCTGCCGAGCGGTGTGATGCAGGCGTTCGTGCGCGATCCGTCCGGCAACCTCATCGAGCTCTCCTGCGATGCGGACCAACCCGTCGACGAGGCGATCTTCGAGCTTGACTTCGTCGACGCGCAGTCCAACAAGCACGATCGGTCGAGCTGACCAGCGCCTCGTGATCCTCCTCCTCGAAACGGTCCATCCCGACGCCCAGCGCATCCTCGAGGCCGCCGACTCCGTCGAGCTGATCGAGGATCTGGCCGCCTTCGATCCACACTCGTATGGGCGTGGCGTGCGTGCGGTCGTCACCCGCGGACGCGGCCAGGTGGATCGGGAATTGATCGCCGCCCTGCCGGATCTGGTCGTGGTGGCGCGTTGCGGAGCCGGCCTCGACAACGTCGACACGCTGGCCGCAGCGGCTGCAGGTGTGGCGGTGGTGCACGCGCCCGGCCTTACCACGTCAGCGGTTGCCGAACACGCCCTCATGTTGATGTTGGCCCTGGCTCGACGGGTGGTGGAGGTCGACACCGCGGTCAAAGCGGGGCGCTGGAGCGTGCGGGACGGCTTCGAGAGCACCGAGCTGCGTGACAAGCGGATGGGCGTGATCGGTCTCGGTGCCATCGGGACGAAGCTGGCGGCCTTCGGTCGGATGCTCGACATGGACGTGGTGTGCACGACGCGTCGAGAGTCCGACGTCGACGTCGAGCGCGTGGTTCTCGACGAGCTGCTTGCCACCTCCGACGTCGTGCAACTGTGCGTCCCGCTGAGCGACTCGACACGATCGATGATCGGTGCGGCTCAGTTCGCGGTGATGAAGCCGGGTGCACTGTTGGTGAACACGGCGAGGGGGGCGGTCGTCGATCATGTCGCCCTTGCCGACGCGCTCACCCGCAACTCGTTGGGCGGTTATGCCACCGACGTCTGGGACCCCGAACCGCCGCGTGCCGACGATCCTCTGCGGGCTGACGGCCGTGTGCTCGTGACGCCCCATGTCGCAGGGTTGACCGATGTGACGTACCGGAAGATCTGTGTACGTCCCGCCGAAGCGGTGAACGCCATCCTGACGGGCGTTGCGCCTGACCCGAGATGGGTGTATTCGGCGGATCCCGTAGCGCCCGAGTGAACCCGCACGTCCGACTCGGACATCGCCGACCATTGGACCCACTCCTGGTCGGGGCCGACCGGATCACACGAACGATCTCGGAATCAACCCGCTCGATCTGGCCTCTCGTTCGAGATCGTCGCGGAAGTCGGGATGCGCGAGCGAGATCATGGCCTTGGCGCGTTCGGGGATCGACTTGCCCTTGAGGTTGACGAGTCCGTACTCGGTGACCACGAACATCATGTCGCTTCGTGGGGCGGTGACGATGTTGCCCGGTGTCAGGTTCAGCACCACTCGGCTGCGTCGATCGCCG
>JBGTEH010000653.1:0-7366 GCA_041747915.1 Ilumatobacteraceae bacterium | reverse complement strand
ATCGCAGACGCCGGCGATGTCGGCCACCGACCCGTTGGGGTTGGTACTGCGGTAGCGCAAGGCCACCTGGCCCGCTGCGGCCAGCGCGTCGGGCTTCGGGTGCACGTAGCGACCCTCGCCGTGCGCGATCGGACAGTGGATTGCGTCGTCGATACCGGCGGTCCACACCGAAATGCTCGTCGGCACCGGCTCGAGAACGACCCAGCGACAGTCGAACCGGCCCCCGGCATTGTGCCCCAACGCTCCGGGCAGTAGACCTGAACGGGTCAGCACCTGGAAGCCGTTGCAGATGCCGATCAGCGGTCGACCCGCATCGACGAACGCTCGAAGGCGGTCGCCGACGCCGACCATCAGATCGAGAGCGAGCATTCGGCCCGCGCCGAGCGAGTCGGCATAGCTGAAGCCGCCGGCGATCACGGCGAGGCGAGCATCGTCGAGCAGTTCGGGTTCGCGCACCAGTTCGTCGACGAGGACGATCTTCACGCTGGCACCGGCCAACTCGAGGGCCAGCGCCACGTCGTTGTCACGGTTCGTCCCCGGCCCGGCAATGACGACTGCGGGAACGCCGCTCACGCGTCGGCTCCCCTGTGGAACGCATCGACCAGTTCGTGCACGGCCAGAGGGTCGATCCCCACGATCTCGAGCATCGAACGGTCGTTGACGGTGCCGATGCGAAGGGCCCGACCGTCCAGTGCCCGGAGGAACGCCGCGACGTGTCTGGGTTGCACCTCGACGACGAGGCGCCCGCACGACTCGGCGAACAGCGCTGTCACGAGGTCCTCGTGAGGCAGCGTGTCGATGGTGGCGCCCAGCCGCCCGGCGATGCACATCTCGGCAACCGCCACGCCGAAGCCGCCTTCGCTCACGTCGTGGCACGACTCGACCAATCCCGCGCGCATCGCCGCGTGCACACGGCGGTAGTCGGCCGGAGCGTCGGGAACCGGAGCGGGAACCACACCCGGCTGCACCGGCGCGCCGATGACCATGTCGAGATGCGACCCCGCGAACTCCGTGACGGTCTCGCCGATCAGGAACAGGACATTGCCGGCCTCGGCGAGATCCGGGGTGATCGTCATGTCGGCGTCGGGGACGTGGGCGACCGCTGTGATCACGAGCGTGGGGGGCACGGCATGGCGGTGGCCGTCGGAGCCGACGTACTCGTTGTTGAGCGAGTCCTTGCCGGACACGAACGGCGCGTTGTACATGCGCGCCGCTGCACAACAGCCGTCGACGGCTGCGACCAGTTCACCGAGCGTCGATGGCCGCCGAGGATCGCCCCACGAGAAGTTGTCGAGCAATGCCACCCGATCCGGGTCGGCGCCGACAGCAACGACGTTGCGGATGGCTTCGTCGACGACGGCGTACGCCATTGCTTCGGCGTCGTGCAGGCCGTACCAGGGATTGACGCCGATTCCGATGGCGATCCCCTCACGCGCGGTCGGTGCTGCGAGGACGACGCCGTCGGCATGACCGTCGCCAGCGGCGCCGACGAGTGGGCGCACAACGGTCGAGCCGAGGATCTCGTGGTCGTAGCGGTGGATGGTGGACGCCTTCGACGCGATGTTCGGGTGGGCGAGCAATTCCAGCAGCACGGCGGCCGGATTGGAGACGGAGCGCGTCGAGCGCTCAGTTCGATTGGGCGTCGGCATTTCCGCGTTCATCCGTCGTTGCGGACGTCCGTCGTGCAGGAAGGTCGTGTCGATGTCGGCCACGATGTCGGCGCGGTGGCGAACCACGAGGCGACCGTCGCCAGTGAATGAGCCAATGTCGGCGAGCGCGACGCCGACTCGACTGCAGCGGCGAGTGAGCGCGTCGAGATGTTCGGGCGCCACCGCCACCACCATGCGCTCCTGTGCCTCCGACAGCCAAACCTCCCAGGGTGCGAGGCCGGCGTACTTACGCGGTACGAGTTCGAGTTCGACCTCTGCGCCGACGCCTTCGGCCATCTCGCCGATCGCCGACGACAGACCTCCGGCACCGCAGTCGGTGATCGCGGTGTAGAGGTCCTCGGCGCCGATGAGTGCGTCGATCAGGAGCTTCTCGACGATCGGATCGCCGATCTGGACGCTCGCCCCGGCGACTTCGCCCGTGGTCGCATCCATCGTTGCCGACGAGAACGTGGCACCTCGGATGCCGTCGCGCCCGGTCGCCCCACCGATCACGACGACACGATCGCCGGGAAACGGCCCGGTGTGCAGCGGACGGGCAACGGCGGTGCCGATGCATCCGGCGAACACGAGCGGATTCGTGGTGTAGGCCGGGTCGTACAGAATGGCACCGGCCACGGTGGGCAGACCGATCTTGTTGCCGTAGTCGGCGACCCCGTCGATCACACCGTCGCGGATGCGGCGCGGATGAAGCGCGCCGTCGGGGAGATCGGAGAGTGCAAGTGTCGGTTGACCGAAGCACAGAACGTCGGTCACCGCAATCGGGCGATGGGCGATGCCGAGCACGTCGCGGATCACTCCACCGACACCTGTGTTCGCCCCACCGAACGGTTCGACCGCCGATGGATGGTTGTGCGTCTCGGCCTTGAGGGCGATGGTGGTGCCCTCGGTGAACTCGATCACGCCGGCGTTGCCGACGAACGCCGAGCGCACGAAATCAGCCGCGATCGAATCGGTGCACTCACGCAATTGGCCGAGCAGCGGAGCCACGATGTCGGTGTGGCCCTCCGCGCCGTCGCTGTTGGTGATCTCGATCACCGCACGAAACGTCTTGTGCGAGCAGTGCTCGCTCCAGGTCTGCGCCAACATCTCGATCTCGACGTCGGTGATGTCGCGGTCGAGGTGTTCGTACTCGTCGCGGATCGCCCGCAGCTCCTCGATGTCGAGTGACAATGATCGCTCGCGGTCGAGTGCGACGAGCCCAGCGTCGTCCAGGCCGCCAATGTCGATGTGCGTCGTCGCCGCCGTTGGTGATGTCGCATCGAGGTGTTCATCGACGTGCGCAGGCTCGATCGTGCCGTCGCTCCATCGTTCGATCACGGGATTGGCGATCAGTCGGCGCACGATCGCGTCGGCCACCGACGGATCGAACGATTCGTCGAACTCGATGCGGCGTCCTGTGGAGGCCCCGTCGATGGGCACACCGAGTTGTGCAGCGGCATGACGAACCGCGCCGGCGGCCGAGTCGGTCACGCCGGGCAGCAGGGTGATCTCGATGCCCGGACTCGTCGGAGTGTCCCAGCTGCCGTTCTGCAGCAACGGATCGACGAGAACGCCGTGGAGTCGGTCGCGATCGGCTGCGTCGAGCGCACCATCGACGAACACGACATCGGCGATGCCGATCGTGCCCGAAACGCTCACGCCCAGGTGATCGGCCCCCGCCACCAGTGCGTCGACACGCGGGTCCCGATCGCGTGTGCGTATGGTCAGACGATGCCGGGACGCCACCCGCGCGACCCTACGGATCGCGTCGACGCCGGACGCTTCGATTGTACGAAATGTTTCAGGCGCTGCTCAGAGCCCGAGTTCGAGCAGCGATGATGCGGTGAGCGGTTGCAGCATTTCAGGAGTCGGGAAGGTCGGCTGCCAGGGCTCGGATGACACCGACGTGACGGTGATCGTCTCCGCGCCGAGCTCGACCGGCATGATCGACTTGCGCACGATCCCGGCTGCGTCGACCCAGATCTCCATCGTCAGGTCCGGGTCGTCGTCGATGCCCGCTTGGATGGTCAAACCCGGGGCGAGTTGCACCGAGGTGTCGGTGGGAAGAACCGCCGTTGCGTCGGTGGCGATCGGTGCAGGAGTGGCGACGGCTCGAGCGACCACCTCGGGGTCGATCGACAGAAGCAGTCTCGTCGTGGGCTCGGTCCCGACCGTGGAGCGGGTCGCCCGACCGATCGTGGCCGACTGCCTCACGGCGGGCGGGAGCAGTTGGTCGAGCGAGCGGACCCACCGGGCCACCCCGAGGTCGGAATCGATGGGGAACGGGCCGCGATCGAGCTGATACCAGATGGGCTCGTCGATCCGTCGGACGAATGCCTGGTCGAACACCGTCAGCACTTCGAGGTTCGGGGCGCCGGTGCGCTCGATCACGACCTGGGCAATGCCCGCTTCGAAGTCGGTGGTGACCTGGAACCGCCGCGGGCCGCGCACGGCGTCGGGTCGTTCGATGGTGAACGACGCAGTGCGGATCGATGTCGGCGCTGCACCCGTGGCCGGGAAGACGAGCGGAGCGGAAGGCTCGTCGATCGAGTCGTCGCCCGTCGCCAGGTTCATCAGGTCGGACCCGTAGGTGGTCGCGGTGTACATGGCACCGCCGAGGAGCGCGAGCACGATCATCCACTTGAAGATTCGACGGCCCCCGTTTCCTCGCTTCGGCCGGGCTTGGCTCGGCATGGGCGCCCAGTGCTGGGTGGGGTTGAACGCCCCAGGGGCGAGCGCGGTGGCCGGACGGGGCATGTTGGGGGTGACGTGGGGGAGCTGTGGGCCGGCCTGGTTGATCTGATTGGGCGGGGTCGCGCGAACAGGTCGCACCGGAGGGGGCGGCGGAAAGCCGGCCCGTCCGGCGGGCGGCGCCTGAAGTTGCGTGGTGTCCTGCATGATGCTGGTGTCATCGGCTGACATCGACCACATCTTGAGCCCCGACCGTCGTCGTAGGATCGGCGCGTGTCAGCGCCGTGGGTCGTGGTGGGTGCCGGGAGCGCCGGCTGCGTCGTCGCATCTCGCTTGTCCGAGGACGCTGATCGTGAGGTGGTGCTCGTCGAGAGTGGACCCGCCCTCGCCTCCGGAGCGGTGCCGACGCAGATCGAAGGATCGAACTTCCTCGCGGCCGGCGAATTGGCGGATCGGAACTCGACCGAGTTGCTGGCGCACCGTGTCAGCAACGGCGATCCCACGTTGTACCGCCGCGGACGCGGGGTCGGCGGGTCGTCGGCGATCAACGCGATGGTGGCGCTTCGCGGCGACTCGCGTCTGTATCGGTCGTGGGGATGGGACGATGTCGACCCGGCATGGAACGCTGTCCTGCTGCCGGAGACCCTTGCGGACGACGACGAACTCGGTGCGGTCGATCGAGCACTGCTCGCTGCTGCCGGCGACGCGCACCGGGTTCCATTGACCCGACGAGGGCGACGACGGGTGACGTCCGCCGAGGCCTATCTCTGGCCGACGTCGGAGCGCACGAACTTGACGATCAGGCCCGATGCCGAGGTGGCTCGGATCGCACTCGATGGCACACGGGCCGTCGGCGTCGTCCTGGCCTCTGGTGAGGAAGTCGACGCCGACCGAGTGGTGGTCTGTGCAGGCGCCATCCGCACGCCGGCTCTGCTGTTGCGCTCGGGGTTCGTGACCGATGGCATCGGCGCTGGACTGCAAGACCATCCCTCGGTGCCCCTCACCTTGGCGTTGCGCGATCACGTCGACATCGACCCAGGTGGCCTCGTCGTGGCCACGTTGCTGCAGCGCAACGGCATCCAGTTCCTGCCGATGAACCACCTCGGCCCGGGCGTCGACCGCCTCGGCCTGCTGCTCGTCGCGCTGATGAGGCCCCGTGGTCGCGGGGGCTCCGTCCGTCTCGACCCTGACGCTCCCGACACGTCGCTGCTCGTCGAGTTCGCGCTGCTCGACGACGATGAGGATCGACGCACTCTCGCACGGGCGGTCGCCGACGCGCTGGATCTCGTGCGGACGGGTCCCTTCGCCGAGATCGTCGAGGAAGTCTTCATCGACGACGTCGGGACCACCGCCACCACGCTCAGCGACACGAGCGCGATCGAGAGATGGCTCCCGTCGGCGGTCGGCGACTACGTCCATGCGTCGAGCAGCTGCGCGATGGGAACCGTGGTCGATGGTGAGGGGGCCGTGTTCGGCTACGACGCGATCAACCTCTGCGACGCATCGGTCTTTCCGACGATTCCCGACGTCAACACGCACCTGCCCACGACGATGCTCGCCGAACGGCTGAGCGCCCGCTGGCGCCAGGGCGCCAGGTGACATGATGAGGCGATGCCGACGACGGACTTCACTCTGGGGCTTCACGAACTCGGCGACGGTTGCCACGCCTATCTCCAGCCCGACGGCGGCTGGGGATGGAGCAACGCAGGGTTGATCGTCGGCGACGGCGAATCGCTGCTCGTCGACACGCTGTTCGATCTCGAACTCACCGCACGAATGCTCGACGCGATGACATCGGTGACCGAGGGAGCGCCGATCGACACCGTGGTGAACACCCATGCGAACGGTGACCACTGCTACGGCAACGGCGAGGTCGTGCGCCGTCGGCCTGATGTCGAGGTCGTCGCCTCGGCGGCGACTGCGCACGAGATGGCCGACGTGCCGCCAGCAATGATGGCTGCACTCAACAAGGCCCCAGGCGAGGTCGGCGAGCTGTTCAGGTCGTTCTTCGGCGCGTTCAACTTCGATGGCGTCGAACTGGTCATGCCGACATCGACCTTCGATCGTCGTCTCGACATCGAGGTGGGCGGTCGGGCGGTGCAGCTGATCGAGGTGGGTCCCGCCCACACCGCTGGCGACACGATCGTCTACGTGCCCGATGCGCGCACGGTCTACGCCGGCGACATTCTGTTCATCGGGGGGACACCGATCGTGTGGGCAGGGCCACTGTCGAACTGGGTGGCGGCGTGCGACCTGATGCTGGGACTCGATGTGGAGACGGTGGTGCCGGGTCACGGTCCGCTGACCGATTCAGCAGGAATCGTCGGCGTCCGCGACTATCTCGCCGTCATCGACGCCGAGGCGACGATGCGCCACGACGCCGGGATGGACGCCTTCGACGCGGCGAGGGAGATCGGTCGTCTGGTCGGAGTCGACGAACGCTTCGGCGACTGGGGAGAAGTCGGCCGGGTCGCTGTCAATGTCGAAACCGTGTACCGAACGCTCGACCCGGACCACGTGACCCCTGACGTCGTCGAGCAGTTTCGGCGAATGGCGCAACTCGAGCGCAGTTGATGGCGAGCCGCCCCGCCGACGTGGTCGTCATCGGCGACGGCCCAGGAGGCAGCGCGCTCGCATGCGCCGCCGCCGCGTTGGGCGTCGAGGTGGTACTGGTCGGACCCGACGAGGCCTGGGGAGCGACGTACAGCACCTGGATCGACGACATCGCAGACGCCGCTGTGATCGCCGGGGTCCGCGACGATGTGATCGCCCGACGAATCGACAGCATCGCCGTGCACACCACCGACTCGGTCGTGTTGGACCGGCCGTACGGAATCTTCGACAACGGCGTGCTGCGATCGCATCTGCGCAGTGGTCTCGAGCACATCGTCGGCAAGGTGGTCGACGTCCGGACTCCGCGCGACGCTCGCCGCAGGGTGGTGCTGGCCGACGGCTCGGAACTCCTCGCTCGGCTCGTCGTCGACGCGAGTGGCTGGCCGTCGGCGTTCGCTCGCGCAGGCGCGACC
>JBGTEH010000652.1:0-12001 GCA_041747915.1 Ilumatobacteraceae bacterium | reverse complement strand
CACGCAGCCGGGCCTGCCGCGAGTGTTGCTCAACGAGATGGTCGACGCGCTCAAGTGGCTGTGGCCGGCCGAGGTGTTCGTGATGCTGTTGCCGACCGGCATGATCGCGGTCTTGACCGGGAGTGTCGACGACGGGTGGGGCGGCATGCTCGGCTGGATGTGGCTGATGTGCGCGTTGAGCACGATCGTGCTGATCTTCATCACCAAGGCCGCGCTGCGTGAGCGCTACTACTCGGCGGTGATGGCTGCCACCGGACTCTTGTATCTGGCGATCCTCACCGGGTTCGGCATGGACATCGTCCCGCGTGCGATCCTCGCGTCTCCCTGACGTTTCCTGTCCCGTTGTGCTTGAATCTGAACATGGCACGGCCGGTGTGGAGTGGGACAATCTCGTTCGGGTTGGTGGCGATCCCTGTGAAGCTGTTCCACGCGGTCCGACGCCAGAGCGTGTCGTTCAACCAACTCGACGAACGCAACATGGCGCGCATCCGCTACCGCAAGGTCAACGCGGAGACCGGCGAGGAGGTCGGCGACGACCACATCGTCAAGGGCTACGAGATCTCCAAGGGTCGCTACGTGCTCGTCGACCCCGATGAACTCGAACCGTTCATGCCGGTGGCGACCAAGTCGGTCGACCTCGAGGAATTCGTCGACCTCGCCGACATCGACCCCGTCTACTTCGACACCGCCTACCACCTCGCCCCTGACGGGCCGCCCAAGCCGTACGTGCTCCTCGCGAGGGCGATGGAGGCCAGCGGGAAAGTGGCGATCGGTCGGTTCGTGATGCGCAACAAGCAGTACACCGCAGCGATTCGCGCCGAGGACGGACGGCTCGTGATGTCGACGCTTGCCTACGCCGACGAGGTGCTCGACCCGTCCCAGATCGATGAACTGCAAGGACTCGACGAGATCGAGGTGAGCGACAAGGAGGTGGCGATGGCCGAGAGCCTCGTGTCGTCGCTCGCTGCCGACTTCGAGCCCGAGAAGTATCGCGACGAATACCGCGAGGAAGTGATGGCGCTCATCCAGATGAAGGCCGACGGCGAGGAGTTCGAGATGCCCGAGACCGCCGCCGAGAAACCCAAGGTCGTCGACATCATGGCCGCGCTCGAAGCCAGCGTCGCTGCGGCCAAGCAGGCGCGCACGCGCCATCCGGCCGAGAAGTCGACCAAGAAGGCAGCGGCGAAGAAGAAGTCCGCCTGAGCGGTCGATGCAGTGGCGTCACCGATCGAGGTCGACATCGAGGGGCGCACCGTGAAGCTCACCAACCTCGACAAGGTGCTGTACCCGTCGGGCTTCACGAAGGCCGAGGTCGTCGACTACCACGCTCGGATCGCGCCGTGGATCATCCCCCACCTGGCCGGGCGCTGCATCACGTTTCGTCGCTACCCCGACGGCACCGCCGCCGACGGATTCTTCGAGAAGCGTTGCCCGAAACATCGCCCCGAGTGGGTGCCGGTTGCGCTCGGACCCGGTGACCGCCGAGGCGGAATCGAGTACTGCCGCATCGAGGAACCCGCCGCGATGGTGTGGGCGGCGAACCTCGCCGCGATCGAGTTGCATGCGCCGATGGCGCTCGCTGCCGATCTCGACACCCCGCGCACGCTGGTATTCGACTTCGATCCCGGGCCGAAGACGTCGATCGTCGACTGCTGCGAGGTCGCCCTCGGGGTCCGAACAGTGCTCGACTCGGTCGGTCTCCAGGGGTGCTGCAAGACGTCGGGGTCGAAGGGGCTGCAGCTCTACGTTCCCCTCAACACCGCCGGCGCGACCCACGAGGCGACCGCCGACTTCGCGCTCGCAGTCGGCCAGGTGATGGAACGTCAGATGCCCGGTCGGGTGACGACGGTGATGGCCAAGGCCGAACGCCCGGGAAAGGTGTTCGTCGACTGGAGCCAGAACGCCCACCACAAGACCACCATCGCCCCGTATTCGTTACGCGCCCGCCCCGATCCGACCGTGTCGACGCCGGTGTCGTGGGACGAGGTCGAGGCGTGCGTCGACACGAGCGTCGAACTCCGCTTCGAGGCCGCCGACGTGCTCGACCGGGTCGACCGCCTCGGCGACCTCTTCGCCGACGTGGTCACCCTCGAACAGCAGCTACCCACGTCGTCATGACCGTGTCGACGCGGCGACGTCGACCATCATGGAACCGTGCGAATCGCGATTCCCCGACGGTCACCGTTGCTCGCGGCGGGGGCGCTGGCACTGGTCGCGTGCTCGTCTCCCCCTGCGCAGTCGGGGTCGGCACCGACACTTTCGGTCGTCACCGCGACCACCGAGTTGATCGACATCGCCGGGGCCGACCCGTTGCCGTTCCCCGGGTACACCGTCACACGGGTGACGATCGCCCCGCTTCCTGGTGTCGCCGGCACCGAGGCGGTCGAGGCCCTGACCGGGTGGGCTGCGTTCGACGACGAGATCGTGCGATCGGTACTCGGGGGTGGGTCCGATGCGGTGTCGGTCGCCGTGGCCATCGACGGCGAGATCGTCCACGAGGCTGCCTTCGGCGCGCGCGTGCCCAGCACCTTCGACGCGGTGACGACCTCCGACACCTTCCGAGTCGCCAGCATCTCCAAGACGATCACCGCAATCACGATGCTGCAGCTCGTGGAGGAGGGTCTCGTCGGCCTCGACGATCCGGTCGGTGCTCTCGTCGCCAACGACGTGGGCATCGCCGCGCCGAACGCCGCAGTCGCGGCGATCACCGTGCGCCAGCTGCTCACGCACACGTCCGGGTTCGCGCAGTACGAGGACACGTTCTTCCGCAACCAGGTCGCCTCCTGTGACGAGGCGGCTGCCGTCGGACTGAGCCGCAACCCGTCGGGCGGCGGCTTCCGATACAGCAACATGAACTTCTGCGTGCTCGGTCTGCTCATCGAGCACTTGACCGGCGAGCCGTACGAGCAGGTCGTGTACGAACGCCTGCTCACTCCGCTCGCGATCTCGGCGATGCGCCTCGCTCCGACCTACGACCCGGGTCCGGGGGAGGTCGAGCACAGAACGGTTCCCGGCCGCAACTACATGGAGGTGCTCGGCGCGGCGGGAGCCTGGGTGGCGAGCCCGGCGGATCTCGTGACGATCATCGACTCGCTCGACGCCGACACGCCCGGCTGGAAACCGTTGGAGACCACGACAGTCGAGGCGATGACCACGAGCGCGATCGATCCGGCTGCACCCGACCGCGGTTACGGGATGGGCCTGATCCTGTACGGCGGGGGAGCGGTCGGCCACACCGGCACCGTCGAGAGCACGCATGCCATGGTGTTCGATCGCGCCGACAACGTCACGTGGGCGGTCACGGTCAGCGGCGAGAACCCGAGTGACACGGTTCGCCTCGCCGCCATTGTCGATCGAGCGCTCGTGGCAGGAGGATTCGTCGCCGGTTGAGGCCCGATCGTCTCGGTCGTCAGTAGATGACGCCGGCCGCGCGGAGTGCCGCTGCGTCCAGTCCGATCTCGCCGACGATCTCGTCGCTGTGTTGGCCGAACCCGGGGGCGTGGTCGCTCACCCGCTGAGGGGTCGCCGACATCCGTGCCGCTGCTCGAGGTTCGCGCAACCGCCCCGCGAGCGGGTGCACACGTTCGACGAACACTTCGTTGTTGATCACCTGCGGGTCGTCGTGGATCTCGGCCAAGGTGGTGACCTTCGATGCCGGAACGTCGTGCTCCATCGCACCGGCAGCGAAGTCGTCGACGCTGCACGACGCCGCCGCATCGACGAGCAGTTGCGCCATCGCGCCGACGTTCGCCATGCGCGACATCACGTCCCCGAATCGGGGATCGTCTGCGACCTCGGGAACGCCGAGAGCGGCACACAGCCCACGGAACTCCGAGTCGGTCACGGGCGACGCTGCGGCGTAGCCGTCGGCCAGTCTCGTGATGGCGTAGTTCGCGGCGATCGTCGCGGCGCGCATCACATCGTCGTCGAGGAGCACGGCATCCATCGCCGAGTCCGGCCACATGAAGGCGATCGCGGTGTCGAGCATCGCCACTTCGACGTGCTGGCCCGCGGCGCGGCCGGTGGCGCGGGCGAACAGAGCGGCCGTGATCGCCTGGGCAGCGGTGTACGCGGTCGTCTTGTCGCAGATCAGCGTGCGGTACAGCGCTGGTTCGCCGGTGGCCGGGTCGCCCTGAACGCTGGCCAGCCCCGACGCGGCCTGGATCACGTTGTCGTAGACGCGTCGGCCGCTGTACGGGCCGCTGGGTCCGAAGCCCGAGATCGACGTGTAGATCAGGTCGGGATTGATCACTCGGAGGTCGTCGTAGCCCAGCCCGAGGCGCTCCATCGCGCCAGGCCGGAAGTTCTGGATCACCACGTCGGCGTCTTCGACCAGTCGGCGAACGAGGTCGGCGCCGGCGGCCTGTTTGAGGTCGACCACGATCGAGCGTTTGCCACGGTTGTTGTTGGCGAAGATGCCCGTCATCGAGCCCTTGTTGCTGCCGAGGAATCGCATGATGTCGCCGAGCCCCGGCGATTCGACCTTGATGACGTCGGCCCCTTGGTCGGCGAGCATCATGGCCGCAAGCGGCCCCGAGATCATCACAGAGAAGTCGACGACTTTCACGCCGGTCAGTGGTCCCTCGGACGGTGCGTTCGCCATGCGCTGCATCGTGCCAGCCGGCGCCACCCTCGCTCTCACCCGACGATCAATCGTTTGTGGCGCGATCTGGGTGACCCGGCTCACACTTTTCGCGCCGCAAACGGGTTTTGGGCGGGTGGGAGAGGCGCGATCAGGTGAGGTGGGGGGCGACTTCGGTGGCGATGAGGTCGAGGTGGTCGAGGTCGGCGAGGTCGAGCACCTGCAGGTAGATCCGCTCGGCACCGGCGTCGGCCCACGTCCGCAACGTCTTGACGCACTGCTCGGGTGTGCCGGCCATGCCGTTCTCGCGAAGGTCGGCGACGTCGCGCCCGATCGATGCGGCGCGTCGTTCGACCTCGGCGTCGTCGGCGCCGCAGCACACCACGAGCGCCCCGGAGAAGGTCATCGTGGCGGGGTCACGGTCGATCGATTGGCACGCCGCGCGGACCCGGTCGGCCTGGGCGACGAAGAACTCACGAGGGACGAACGGCGTGTTGAACTCCGACGCGAATCGTGCGGCCAGCGCCGGGGTGCGCTTGGGTCCGCCGCCACCGATCACGATCGGCACCGGCGACTGGACCGGCTTCGGAAGCGCCGGCGACCCGACGATCGGATAGTGGCCACCCGGGGACTCGAACGACGCCCCGACCGGGGTCGACCACAACCCGGTGATGATCTCGAGCTGCTCCTCCAACCGGTCGAAGCGCTCGCCGAGCGGCGGGAACTCGATGCCGTACGCCTCGTGTTCCTCCTGGTACCACCCCGCGCCGAGGCCGAGTTCGACGCGACCGTTCGACATGTCGTCGACCTGGGCGACGCTGATCGCCAACGGTCCCGGCAGCCGGAAGGTGGCCGAGGTGACGAGCGTGCCGAGACGGATCGTCGAGGTCTCCCTGGCGATGCCGCCGAGGGTGACCCACGCATCGGTCGGGCCAGGCAGCCCGTCGCCATCGCCCATCGCCAGGAAGTGGTCGCTGCGGAAGAACGCTCCGAACCCGAGTTGCTCGGCGCGCTGGGCAACGGCGAGCAGCTCGCCGTACGACGCCCCCTGCTGGGGCTCGGTGAAGATGCGGAGATCGTCGAGTTGCATGGCTGCAGGCTACGCAGGACCTTGCGCGACACTGTCGGCCATGGCTCCACTGCAGCAAGAGGGTCGACCCGTCGACGACGTGATCGCCGACCTCACCGACAAGCGAGTCAACGACATCAAGTGGGCCGACGGGCGAACCTTCGGGATGGTCTACGACGGCGGCCCGTCGGTGCACGAGGTCGCCGAGCGCGCCGCTCGTCTGTACCTCCACGAGAATGCTCTGAACACCAAGGCCTTCCCGTCGCTCGGCCAGATCCAGTCCGACGTGGTGGGGTGGACTGCCGGCCTGCTTCATGGCGACGACGCAGTGGCCGGGTTCCTCACGAGCGGCGGCACCGAATCGATCCTGTGCGGCGCGCTCGCAGCGCGTGAACGGGGCCGTGCCGAGCGCAACATCACCGCACCCGAGATGGTGGTCGCCGAGTCGGCGCACGCCGCGTTCCACAAGGCCGCGCACACCTTCGGCATCACCTTGCACAAGGCGCCGGTGCTCGCCGACTGGACCGCCGACGTCGAGGCGATGGCCGCGCTGTGCACCGACAACACCGTGCTCGTGGTCGGGTCGGCGCCTCAATACCCGCAGGGCGTGCAGGACGACATCACCGCCATCGCCGCACTCGCCGCCTCGATCGGGGCGAACTGCCACGTCGACGCATGCATGGGCGGGTTCGTCCTCCCCTTCGTCGAGATGCTCGGACGCGAGGTCGCCCCGTGGGACTTCCGAGTCGATGGGGTCACGACGATCTCGGCCGACATCCACAAGCTCGGCTACGCGCCCAAGGGCGTGTCGGTGATCCTGCATCGGACCAAAGAGTCGCGCACGTATCAGACGTTCGTCTTCGACGGCTGGCTCGGCGGTTTCTATGCGTCACCCAACCTGCAGGGAACGAGGTCGGGGCTCCCGATGGCCTGCGCGTGGGCGGTGATGTCGCATCTCGGTGTCGACGGTTACGTCGACCTGACCCGCCAGATGCTGGTCAACGCCGACGCATTCCGCGCCGGCGTGGAGGCGATCGACGGCATCCTTGTGCTCGGCGACGGTCGCTTCCATCTCGTCGCTATGGCCTCCGACCCGGCGTTCGAGCCGGAGATCGACATGTTCGCCCTCGGCGATGCACTCCTCGCTCGCGGCTGGTTCCACGATCGTCAGGGGCCGCCCGACAGCCTCCACTCGACCATCAGCAACTCGAACACTGGCGTGATCGACGAGTACCTGGTAGACCTCGCGGAGTGCGCCGCCGACGTCGTCGGTACCCGCACCGACGACCGCAGCACCAACTACGCAACTCTGGAGTGAATCATGGGGACACAGCCGTACGAACACGCCGTATCGGTCGCGCACGACGTCCTGGCCGGCGTGACATCGGAGCAACTCACCGACGCGACGCCGTGCGCGTCGTGGGATGTCGCCGCGCTGATCAACCACATCGTCGGCGGCCAGCACTTCTTCCTGTCCGCGTTGAACGGCACGCCGCCCACCGAGTCAACCGACTACGCCGCGGGTGACTATCTGGCAGCGTTCGACGAGTCGACGTCGGCGTGCATCGCCGGGTTCGGCGCCGACGGTGTGATGGAGCAGACCTACACGCTGCCCTTCGGCGCGATGCCGGGCGCCGCGCTGATGGGGCTCGCAGCGACCGACACGTTCCAGCACGCGTGGGACCTGGCAAAGGCGACCGGTCAGAACAGCGATCTGTCGCCCGAACTGGCTCGTGCACTCCTCACGCAATCGCAGGCCGCGATCCAGGATTCGTTCCGTGGCCCCGAAGGGGCACCGTTCGGTGCCGAGCAGGCCGCACCGGACGGCGCGAGCGACGCGGATCGTCTCGCCGCATTCCTCGGCCGCTCGATCTGAATCCCGGCGCCGTCAGTTGATCTGGCGCGGCGCATCCGCCCAAAACGGTTCGCGCAGTTTGAACTTCTGGAGCTTTCCGGTGGCGGTGCGGGCCAACTCCTCGCGGAACTCGATGCGCTTGGGGCACTTGTAGCCAGCGAGCTTGGTCTTCGTGAAGGCGATCACGTCGTCAGCGCTGAGAGCGCTGCCTGGTGTGGTGACAACGAGTGCAGTGACGAGTTCGCCCCACTTCTCGTCGGGAATGCCGATCACGGCGACCTCGGCGATCTCGGGGTGCTGGAAGATCGCGTCCTCGACCTCGATCGACGACACGTTCTCGCCGCCGGTGATGATCACGTCCTTCTTGCGATCCGAGATCGTGACGTAATTGTCGTCGTCGATGAAGCCGCCGTCGCCGGTGTGGAAGAAGTCGTCGTGGATCGCCGCAGCGGTCTGGTCGGGCTGATCCCAGTAGCCGTCCATCACCATGTTGCCCCTGGTGAGGATCTCGCCGTTGGCGTCGATGGACATGGTGCATCCGACCACCGGCGCACCCGCCCGATTCAGCCTCGTGGCGCGCTCACTCGCGCTCAGGTCGTCGTACTCAGCGCGACCACGATTCATCGTGATGAGTGGTGTCGTCTCGGTCAATCCGTAGATCTGGACGAACTCCCAACCCAACTCTGTCTCGGTTCGCTCGATCGTGCGCGTCGGAGGGGCGGCGCCGGCCACGACGATGCGCACACGACCTTGCCCCGGGATGGGTCGGCCGGTCTCGGCCTCCCAGCTGGCTGCGGCGTCGAGCACCATGTTCAACACCGCGGGCGCGCCGCACATCAGCGTGACCTCGTGCTCTTCGACGCGGCGAAGGATCTCCATCCCGTCGATCTTGCGGATGATCACGTGCTTCGCGCCCATGCCGGTGACGGCGTAGAGCATCCCCCAACCGTTGCAGTGGAACTGGGGGAGCGTGTGCAGGTACACGTCGCGGTCGTCGACGCCCATGTGCCACCCGAAGATCGAAGCGTTGAGCCAGAGGTTGCGGTGTGTGAGCTGCACTCCTTTGGGGCGCGCGGTGGTTCCCGAGGTGTAGTTGATGGTCGCCGTTGCGTCCTCGTCGAACATCCAGGGGGTCGGCTCGATGCCGAATTTCATGACGCGGGAGTCGGCGTCAGCACCGATCACGAGCTTGTGTTCGCACTCGACGTCGGCCATCGCGTCGGCGAGCTCCGGGTCGATCAGCACCATCCGAGCCCCGGAGTGTCGGATGATGTACGTCACCTCCTCCGCGACCAGGCGGAAGTTGATCGGGACCAGCACGCGTCCTGACCCGGACACACCGAACAGTGCCGTCAACAGACGTGCTGAGTTGTGGCTGATCATTGCCACCCGGTCGCCGACACCGATCCCGAGGGCGTCGAGCCCGGCCGCCATCGCACGCGCCCGATCGGCCATGTCGCGGTAGGTGATCGAACCCCACGACTCGGCCGGTTGGTCGGGCTCGTCGACGATCGCGACACGGTCGGGGTACACGAGCTCCGCACGCCTGAGGAAGTCGTTGACGGTCAGCGGGACTTTCATGGCCGAAACCTATTCGCCGCCGTCGGTCGACGGAACACTCAGGGAGCGGTCAGGGGCCAGGGCCGGTTGCGCTCCATCGTGAGCGCGAGGTCGAGGAGCAATGGCTCGCTGAAATGACGGCCGTTGATCTGCAACCCGATCGGCAAACCGTCGAGCAAGCCGGCGGGAACCGAGATCGCCGGGTTGCCGTGAAGATTGGCGGGAAAGGTGAGGCGTCCGTTGTTGGTCTGTCCGGCCTCCACGCCGCCGAACACCGACGGCAGGGGGCCATCGGCGTCGAAGGCGACATCGGGGTTGGTGGCGGTGATCACGAAGTCGACGCCGTCGACAGGATCGAAGATCGCCGCCATTGCCTCGTTCACCTCCATGCGCCGCTGTTCGATCCGAGCGCGAGCTGTGGCGTCGTAGCGCCCCACGGTCGAACGAAGGGCGAACGCCATCTGCGGGGTGAGGTCGTCGGCACAGTCGGGCCAACGTTCGCCCAACTCCTCGGCGATCGACAACATGCCCGACACCGACCAGGCACCGCCCATGCTCGGTACGTGGCTGTCGACATCGTCGATGCGCACCAGCCCGACCTCGGCGACGAGCTGTGTTGCCGCCTCGTCCAGGAGCTCCCACATCACCGGCGACACGACTGCGCCGCCCCAATCGGCCACGATCGCCACACGCGCTCCGCGCAACGCATCGAGATGTGACCCGAGGTCGCGTTCCCAGCCATCGACGCGCGGCAGGCTGTGCGGGTCGCGTGGATCGTGGCCGTTGGTCACGTCGAACCACCGTGCGGTGTCGCGCACCGAGCGGGCCATGCAGCCCGTCGAGGTCGTCAGGTTGCCGATCCGCAGCTTGGGTCCCCTCGGGATCCGGCCGTAGGTCCCCTTCAGTCCGACCAGACCGGTGAATCCTGCCGGGATCCGGATCGAGCCCCCGCCGTCGCCGCCGGTGGCGATCGAGTAGATGCCGCCGGCCACCGCCGCGGCCGAACCGCCGGACGAGCCTCCCGGCCCGCGACCGTGCTGCCACGGGTTGTGGGTCGTGCCGTGAAGCTTGGTGCGATTGAGGTTGACGCCGCCGAACTCACTCGCGGTCGCCTGACCGGCGAGCACTGCGCCACCTGCCGTCACGATCCGTTGCACCATCGTGGCGGTGTGCGTCGCGATCCTGTCACGGAACGGAACCGAGGCCTCGGTGTCGGGCCAGCCTTCGACTGACGTGAGTTCCTTCACGCCGATCGGGACCCCGCCGAACGGGAGCGACACGTCGGCGGCCACGGCACCGGCGCGCGCTGCGTCGCGATCCTCGAAGCACACGGCATTGAGATCGCTCGCGTCGACGGCCGCGAATACCGCCTCGAGTTCCTCGACCGGCGACCGTTCGCCCGAGCGGAACGCCTCGACGAGTCCGATTGCGTCGCCTGACCACGTCTGATCGCTCACGGGCGGGACTGTAGGCGCCGCGTACGATCGGCGTCGCCATGGACTCACGATCGTTTCTCGGGCTCGAGCCGACCCACAACCCCTTCCGCTGGAAGCTGCCGGTCACCGATGGGATCTCCACGACGGGCAACTTCCTGTTCGGAGGCTCGGGCCTCGGAGCGGCGATCTCTGCCCTCGAAGGGACCTCCGGGCGCCAGTGCGTGTGGGCGACCGGGCAGTACCTCTCGTATGCGAAGCCGGGCGAGGTGCTCGACATCGACGTGCACGTCTCCGTCGAGGGCCATCAGATCACGCAGGCCCGCGCCGTCTGCCACGTCGCCGATCGCGAAATCCTCACCGTCAATGCGGCGCTCGGCGATCGGCCGACGCAAGCGCACGGTCAGTGGGAGCGCATGCCGACTGGGATCATGGCGCCCGACGAGTGTCCGGTGCGACCGCACAACTCCGATTGGTCCGGCACGATCAACGACCGTCTCGACCAACGTCTCGTGAAGGGTCGTGCGTTCGAGGGGCTCGACGGCTCGGAGCCCGGCGACGGCCAGACGCTGCTGTGGGCTCGACTCCCCGACGTGATCGCCGGCGTCGACGCCACCACTCTGGCGATTCTCGGCGATTTCGTGCCGATGGGAATCGGCCAGGCGCTCGGTGATCGTGCGGGCGGCAACAGCCTCGACAACACGCTGCGCGTCTGTCGGATCGTGCCGACCGACTGGGTGTTGATGGACATCCGTGTGCACGCCGTCGAGAGGGGCTTCGGACACGGGCTCGTCCACATGTTCGCCGAGGACGGAACGCTGCTCGCCACGGCGAGCCAGTCTGTGATCATTCGGTACTGGAAGGGCTGAGCCGACGATGAAGCCGATTCTTCTCGTGCCCATTCATTGTGGTGCTCGCGACGTGTTCGGACGACGAACTGTTGGAGTAGCCGATTCAGCCGTTCGACGGGTTCCCGCACCGCAACGCGACCTGCGTAGTGTCGCCGCATGGCGATCCCGACACGACCCGGTATGACCGTCCCACTTCCCGGCCCTCTGCACACCCACCGCGAGAAGCTGTCCGCGCTGGCTGACATCGGCTACACCGACATCTGGTCGGCCGAGTCCGACGGCGCCGACGCCTTCACTCCACTGGCCCTTGCGGCTGCGTGGGAGCCTCGTCTGCGTCTCGGCACGGCGATCGTGCCGGCCTACACGCGAGCGCCGGCCTGCTTGGCCCAGAGCGTTGCGTCGTTGGCCGACGCCGCCCCGGGGCGATTCGCGATCGGCATCGGATCGTCGAGCAACGTGATCGTCGAGCGGTGGAACGGTGTGCCGTTCGAGGAGCCGTACAAGAAGGTACGCGACATCGTGCGGTTTCTCAAGGACGCGCTCGACGGCGAGAAGATCAAACACGCCTATGACACCTTCGAGATCAACGGCTTCAAGTTGGGTGTACGACCCGAGCAGCGCCCGCCGATTCTCGTCGCGGCGCTGCGTGAG